>DASRQK010000191.1:0-2569 GCA_035645875.1 Sphingobacteriaceae bacterium
GCCGAATTAAGTAATTATGTACTCACATTGAGAGGAACCAATCCACCTAATCCTAAAGAACCTCAAGGGGAGAAAGTTGAATATGAGACTGGAAGCGGAGCGCCTGCTGATGCAGCAGACGCTCCCGCCGAAGGGAATGAAGCAGAAGCTCCCCCCGTAGCTGATGCTTTACAACAAGGATAGGGAAGGATAAAGCATGGCCACAATCGCGAAAAATACGAAACCGAAGAAAACCAAACGACAATGGATTTACGCTAAAAAACCATCCGGTCAATTCTTTAATTACCGACAATGGGTAGGCTATTTCCTGCTCATTTTCCTATTTGTCGCCCCTTTTATCAAGATCAAGGGAGAGCCCTTGCTGATGTTTAACATCATCGAAAGGAAGTTCGTCATCTTTGGAAGCGTTTTCTGGCCTCAAGATTTGCACATCTTTGTTTTTGGGATGTTGATCGCCATGGTTTGCGTCGTGTTATTTACGGTAGTCTATGGTCGGATTTGGTGTGGTTGGGCGTGTCCACAGACCATTTTCATGGAATTGATCTTCCGGAGAATTGAATATTGGATCGAAGGAGATTGGCAAAAGCAGAAGAAAGCCAAGGCCGGACCGAAAGACGCCACATATCGTTTCCGAAAGTTTTTAAAGCACAGTATTTTCTTTCTGATTTCCTTCTTTATTTCCAATATTTTTCTGGCCTATATCATCGGCGTGGATGCGTTGTGGGCTATCATCACCGACCCAGTCAGCCAGCATATTGGTGGCTTGATCTCCATTTTGCTGTTTACGCTGGTGTTTTACTTTGTATTTGCCTACGTGCGTGAGATCGTGTGCACCACGATTTGTCCCTACGGAAGATTGCAGGGCGTATTGATGGATGATCAAACCTTGACCATTGCCTATGATTATCAGCGGGGCGAGCCCAGAGGACATCGGAAAAAAGGACAGGAAAACACTGATATTGGAGATTGCGTGGATTGTAACCTCTGCGTACAGGTCTGTCCGACCGGCATCGATATTCGAAATGGAACGCAGCTGGAATGTGTGAATTGTACCGCCTGTATCGACGCATGTGACGATGTGATGGTGAAACTCGGCCGGCCAAAACGCCTGATCGGCTTTTATTCCGCCTTGGAACTGGCTGGAGAAAAGGTCAAGAAAAGCAATACCCGGGCCATTGCCTACACCGTCGTTTTAGTCGCATTGATGGGTGTGTTTAGCTGGATGATTTTCAGTCGGGCGGAAGTAGATGGCACCATGCTGCGGGCTAAAGGAAGCACGTACCAACTTCGGGATGATGGCACGGTGACTAACTTGTATAGTTTGGAATTGATCAATAAAAAACAGGAAGACCTGCAGTTTACATTGGTCCCTGAAGATCAAAACCTGAGCGTACAACTCATTAATCAGGTGAACGAAGTCAAAGGTGGAAGCGCTGTACAGTTAAGTTTTTTCCTAATTGCGCCACAGGGAGCGCTTAGCGATTATAAAAATAACATTCGCGTACAGGTGGTATCTGAGGAGGGTAGGGTCGTGGAAACCTTGAAATCCACTTTCATTTCGCCTTCCGCTGGAGGAGAAGCGGCCTGGGGGAATTGATTAATTTTCTTTATCATTGTATATGAATTGGGGAACGAAAATAGTTTTGGTATTGGCCATATTCGTCATTGGAATGGCTGCGGTGGGTTTTTATATGGTCGGTCAAGACCAGGATTCTTTGGTCGAATCGGATTATTACGAGCGGGGGATCAATTTTGACGAAGTCTACCAGCGAAGAGAAAATTTGGACCAGTTACAGGCCAAACCCACGGTCATCCTCCAAAATGACACCCTTCAGATTCGTTTTGTCCACCGGGGAAATCAAGGGCAGCTGCGATTAAAGCGCAGTTCCGACGCCTCCCTGGATCTATCGGAGGACGTAGCCATCAGTGGGGATGTGTTTCTGTTGCCGGTCGCTGATTTAGAACGTGGCGCGTGGGATCTGCACTTGGAATGGGAAGCAGAAGGGCATCCTTTCCTGCATGAGCAGACGATTTATATGAACTAATTTTTTAAGGGTCTCACGACATGAGCTATCTTTATTTGGCTTTCTTCATGGGTATGTTTGGGAGCGTGCATTGTGCCTTGATGTGCGGGCCTTTGGTACTGGCTTTACCGGCTGCTGGAAAGTCCGCTTGGATGGTCGTCTTTAATCGCGTGATTTACCAGGTGGGGCGCATCATGACCTATGCGGTACTCGGCCTGATCCTGGGCTATATTGGCAATTCCATCGCCATGAAAGGTTGGCAGCAGGCCATCAGCCTGATTACGGGCGTTTTTTTAGTGTTGATGGGCCTATTCAATCTCTTTAGCCGATATTTTCCGGGTGTCATTCGTCGTCAGCAGAAAATCATGCAACCGGTGATCCGCCAGATGGGCTTATGGCTGTACAAACCGGGCGGAAGTTGGATGGCCGGCGTACTCAATGGCTTACTTCCCTGCGGAATGGTCTATATGGCTTTGGCTGCGGCGCTCAATGCCGACACCGTACTGGGTGGAGCCTGGTTTATGGCTTTTTTTGGCTTGGGGACC
>DASRQK010000192.1:0-2906 GCA_035645875.1 Sphingobacteriaceae bacterium
TAAATCTCAAGCTCCTTATTATGAGTCGCCGGTGTTTTTTGATAATACGGGTACGCTGATTATTTCAAGGGAGTCCATCCAAGAAGCGCCTAATTATTATTTGGTTAATCTGCGTAACCGCAGAGCGACTCCGATTACTGATTTTCCGGATCCTTATCCTTCCTTGCAGCATGTGAGTAAGGAAATTGTTTCTTATGAAAGGGCAGATGGATTGACCTTGACCGGTACCTTGTACCTGCCAGCGGGATACGATGTGTCAGACGGACCGCTGCCCATGTTACTTTGGGCTTATCCCCGCGAGTTCGAGAGCCGTGAAGCAGCGAACCAAATCTCTGGGTCACCGTATCGCTTTACGCGTTTATCATGGGGTTCTCCCGTGTATTGGGTGACCAGGGGCTATGCCATTTTGGACAATGCCGATATGCCGATCGTAGGTGGAGAAGGACGTGAGCCGAATGATACTTTTGTCGAACAATTGGAAGAAAACTCCAGAGCAGCCATTGATTATTTGGCGGGTGAGGGGATCATTGATCCAAAACGAGTCGGTGTAGGTGGACACTCCTATGGAGCGTTTATGACTGCGAATTTGTTGGCTCATACGGATTTGTTTGCTGCTGGTTTGGCCAGAAGTGGCGCGTATAACAGGACCTTTACGCCTTTTGGTTTCCAGAATGAGCGCAGAACCTACTGGGAAGCGCAGGATATCTATACCCGCATGTCTCCATTCAGCTACGCCCATCAAATCAAGACTCCCATCCTGTTAATTCATGGAATGGACGATGAGAACTCGGGGACGTTCCCGATTCAGTCGGAGCGTCTGTACAATGCGATCAAAGGGCATGGTGGTACAGCACGACTGGTTTTCTTACCAAAAGAGTTCCACGGTTATCGTGCGAAGGAATCCATCCTACATACTTTGTGGGAAATGGACCAATGGTTAGAAACCTATGTGAAAAATAGAAAATAAGCCTGTATAAGCTTATATAATGCAAGGAGGCGACATCATTTGTCGCCTCCTTGCGTTTTGTAATGTATTTTGAATAATCGTGGGAATTGAACGAAGGGCGTATTTACCGTGGGCTTATTTAGCCAAAATACTTTTCAAATCTGCCGGCGAGTACCGCACGGACTTCAATGTTTTGCGATCTTCCTTTCGGAATACTAAAAAATGCCCATCTGCTTCCTCATAGAAGCAATCGACTCCTTTTGACTGATAATGCGCGACGGTTTCATCGGCTTCCTCCTTGGTCTTGCAAGCCTTACTCATGTTGGACCGCTGTACTTCGGTGAATAGTTCATTGAACTTATCGGCCATTCCAAACTCCAGCACGGCACCGGAAAGCACGTATTGAAGATCACAAAGTGCATCGGCGATTTCGACCAGGTCGCGAGCGGTGATCGCTTCTTCCAATTCCGCCAATTCCTCGGCTAAGAGGGCTACCCTTAACTTGCAGCGCTGGTCAGATGGAATCTGCGGTTCGGGTAGAATCGGATGCTTGAATGTTGTATGAAATTCGGCTACAGATGTGAGTGTTTTAGGGTCAATCATTTTTTTTTAATCGTTATTGATGAAGTGACAATATATCTAAAATCTTCAAAAAACCAGGTTATTTGATCAATTGCTTGAGCTGAATGATTTCTTTTTCATCTAAGTAACGCCAGTGACCACGGGGCAAATCCTTTTTAGTCAGGTTCGCATAGACTACGCGATCCAGTTTGATCACATCGTAACCCAAGTGTTCAAAAATTCGGCGAACAATGCGATTTTTACCACTATGTATCTGAATCCCAATCTCCCGTTTACTGGCGCCTTGAACATAGCTAATGTCATCCGGTTTAATTAAGCCGTCTTCCAGTTCCAGACCAAAAGCAATTTTATTAAAGTCTCCCTGTGTCAGGTTTTTATTTAATTCAGCATAATAAAGTTTGCTGATCCGATTTCTTGGGTGGGACAATTTTTCAGACAGGTACCCGTCATTGGTCAATAAGAGCAGCCCTGTAGTATTCCGGTCTAATCGTCCTACCGGATAGATCCGTTCTCGAGTGGCTTTGGAAACCAAATCCATAACGGTGCGTCTTTCTTGCGGATCGTCCGTGGTGGTGATGAAGTCTTTCGGCTTGTTTAGGAGCACATAGACCATTTTCTCACGTTTGATCCGTTCATCATTGTAGCGCACCTCGTCTTTCGCCGGGTCTACTTTCGTGCCTAATTCGGTCACGACTTGACCGTTTACGGAAATGACGCCGGCTTCGATTAATTCGTCGGCTTTTCTTCTGGAACATATTCCAGCATTCGCTACGTAGCGGTTCAGACGGATCAATCCATCATCTTTACGTTCGGCTTCGTAACGCTTCGGTTTTTCATCGCGTTTAAACCGACCGGCAGGACGAAATTTCCCTCCTTTGCGCGGAGCGGAACCATCTCGGGCTCCGAATTCTTTGTCTTTTTTACGTGGAGCTCCCTCACGTTCTGAACGCCAGCTCGTTCCACTGGAAGAACTGTGTTTTTTATTTTTGGCAGGGTTCTTGGAGAACCCGCTGCGGGCGCTTCTGGACTTGTCGTCTCGACTGTTCCTTTTGTTATTTGATGGCATGTTTATGGCCTTGATAAAGTGAGCCGCAAAGATAGCTAATTTTAATGTTAAATTACGTTAAAGCCAAGTAGTTAAAGTATAAGTGTTTGTTTATTAGCTAAATGTTGCTTACCTTTGCGCCCTATTTTGGATCAAGGGATGGAAAATTCGGTAGATGGGTTTGATTTGTAGTAAGATCGATTCCGAAGGCACCCGGCTTAGGCCACAGGTACTCCTCCCAGAAAGGTACTAAATGAATAAAAAACAAATGATGAGTATCAGTGCTGTTTTTGCACTGTTAATCACTACCAAAATGGTTGACTTCGGTCAATA
>DASRQK010000193.1:0-7878 GCA_035645875.1 Sphingobacteriaceae bacterium
AGTACCAATGAAAGGGACTATTGCCGGATGAGTTTATTGGCATTTTCAATCGTTCCTTTTTGCCACGATGAATAGGGATCAGTAAAATAAACCAGGATTTTTAATTTTTCAGAGATCAGTTCATGAGCAGCGAACTCCGTCTAATTTGATGTCTGTTTTTTCTCGACTTATAGACTGATCAATGATATAAAGCTGGCTGCAGGAAGTTCCAAAGTGACCTGTCCATTGGCTATTGGAATAGCTCCTCTACGTTGCATATTTTCTTCACGATTAGTCACATACATTTCCAACTCTTTCAGTTCGGCCGGCAGTCCTTTTATCGTCGCTTTCCGGGATGCACCGTTGTTTACCAAATGTACTGCGTATTCATTTCGAGCAATATTTCCGAAAACCGCGCAATTCACCTCTTCGTGGTCACAGGTAAAGGGAATGGTAAAAGCTTGTTCCGGCGTGGAAGCCAATTGTTTCAGGTTCCAGAAACGTTGCGTGGGACGAAGCGGTCCAGTCGAACCGTAAATGCCATCCCCCCAGAGAATGGAATAATCGGAAGTTAATTGCCATTGCAAAATAGAAAGCGGCTGACAAATCGCGCAGATACGGGTATACAGGTTGATCTCATAGAAAGCGAAGGTGGATTCCGCGAAGATTTCCGGATAAACATGCGCGGCGGCGTCCGTACTCCCTTCCCCGATGATCAAAGGCACATTCAACTCTCTGGAAGCGGCAGCCCATTTATGCAGAGTCTCGTCATCACATCCCCTCCATGAATGAAAAGAAACGGCCCCAATGTATTTATGTGTTTCCGGATCATTCATAGCCGGTACGATAAAATCGAACGTCGTGGCATCAGAGTTATCCCCCAACACCATTTTGGTGGCTAATCCGCGGGAAGCCATATATGCTCCCAACCCTTTAATGAAATCAGCATGTTCCCGGGGAGTATGAAGTACATCGATACCCAGATCGGATTCATTGAAAGAATACATCACCGCTTCCACCCCGTATTCCTGCTTAAGGTAGACCAGATAATCGGTGATAGATTTATAGATCTTTTGCTGTTTGGAAGGATCGAGACGGTATGCTTGCACCCCACCGCGGCGCACATATTGTTTGGGATCGCCATCAATTGCCCATACAGGAGGGAACCAGGCGCTGACAATCACCGGCATTCCCATGGCAGAAAGACGTTGCGCCATCTTCATGGAAGCGTCCACCCGTTCATTCAATCTCCCTGCACGCGCCTCAGTGATCGGATCACTATTTTCTTCCGGCTGCCAGTGGCGCCAGGGCATTTCAACACGTCCCCAGGCAACCCTCAAGCTATCCAGACAATAATTTATCACCTTCCTATCATTCGGACTTTGTAACCGGAAGTTTCCACCCAGTCCTTCGAAAAGGCGTCCGGGATTTTGAATATCCAATTTCACCTCGACCGGAGAATGGTCGATGATTCCTTCTGCCTGTACGGTAAATGTTTTGCTGGCTTGCCTCCCTGTTCGTACTTTTTCGAACCATTGGAAATACAGTGTAGCGGCACTTCCGTTCTCCTTCCGTACAAAAACTGTCACCGACGATGAAAAATCAAGTCTGAGAGTACGTTCTATTCCTTCGATTCGGAACTCTTTTCCGTTGTACTTAACTGGCCGACTGCTGCCTGTCTCCCTTAAATGATCAACCTTTATCTCCGATTTACCTATCCGAATGGAAGCTCCGCTATACTCTTTTAACGGTAAATCGATGCAAAAGAAAACACCTTCAGCGTCAAAAGTGGTATCGGCCTCGGCCTTCAATGAAACGGTAACGAATCCCGGAGACTGATCTGTAACCATCTGGTCAAAACGAATCCGTTCTACCGTAGTACGGACCATTTGCGACGCACCATCACGATGATACGTGGGACGAAATTGCCTTTCCTTACCGGTCATCCAGATCTTTGACCAATCATTCTCTACAACACGCAAAGATGATTCAAATGCCATTAATTGACCCTCTACACGTATTCCTGTCATATTCCCCCAAGCCATTACTTCCGCTTGGGCACCGGCTTCAAAACAGGAGAGGACTGTAAAGGCCACAAAAATCATTGTATAATTTATTGTTCTCTTCATATATCTACGCGTATCATTCTAATTCAGCTCTTTTGTTTCTTCAGCTTATATGTATTGCCTGAAAAATCGATCATATCCAACGTTATGCTCCGTGGATCGTCATAAATCACTTTAACCGCAGGGTTTTCATTCTGCCAGTTTCCATCTCCGCTTCTCATTTTAGAGAAATCATAAAGACAATAACCCCAAACCATAAACCACGACCAAGAAGGTTGTGCCGTATATATCTCTGGCGTGGGGGCTTCACCTACTTCCCCCAAACTGATCAGTTTACCTCTTCCAAGTGTCAATAGATCATCATGGTGACTTTGCTTCCAGTCTCTATTATATACATCGGCCGCTAAAACATCGACATAGTCAATACCCGGAAAAAAATCCGCGTAAGGACCTGCCTCGTCACCGGGTTTATCCCGGGGTGCATTGGCATTCCACACCCATAGGAGGTTATTTAATTCATGGTGACCGGTAAAATAATCATACATTGCAATCCACAATTTCTTGAATCCGTTTTCCCCCGGCTTATTGCACCACCAAAACCAAACACCATTCATTTCATGGAAAGGACGCCACAGAACAGGAATATTCGCTTCCTGCAATTGTTTCAGGTAAAAAGCTACCCCGTCCATCTGTTGCTTCCAAAGAGTATTGAGTGGGGTCCCTTCTGTTACCAACTCATCCCATTCCTCTCGCGAAGGCAGATGGTCTGTCAGACGCCAGATATCGGCGCCGTCGCATTCGTCACATTCGGTAGGAAAACAACAATGCCACATCAGGGTAATGATCCGTCCCTCGGCATATTTGCGTTTTGCCTCATCGGTCATTCCCTGCCGGAGATCTGTAATAGATAGGTCGTTAAAGGCACAACTATCAAAAGGAACTGTCAAATTCATCGGCCCGCAATGTTGATATTTGTGTACACTATCTCCCTGAGCCATAAAGCTGAAATCGCTTCCCCAAACCGCCGGATACTTGCCGGTCATAGTATACGCCACTTGATCATAACGCTTTAAATCGCTTACAAAATGATGCTGCCCTGTCAGGGTATATTTTCCCTGAATAGAATAGAGAAAACTCAGGAGTTGCTGTGTCTCGGGCGTTGCTTTCGGGTTGACCGGCTTAAACCCGGACTCTTCCCTTTTACTGCAACTCAAAAGAAACAGGCAGTTCAAAGCAATAAAAACAAGTAACTTATGTACCTTCATAATTGTTCAAAGTATAAGATGATTAATTTTTCTGAAAAACCTTATAAGAGTGCGGTGGCAAAGTGATACGGAATGCGTTTACTTTATCGTCGGCACGGAAGCGGCGGAATAAAACCCCCTCATTATTCTGAGGCAATGTATCAATTACGGAACCGTCCAATATATCGGTAATACGCTCAATCCCTTCTTTTGCTTTAATCAGAATCGTGATAGGTTCGTCGCGGAATGATTCCACGATGAACATCCCGTTATCATAGAGGAACAGGCCTACCTTAGACGGAGCTTCGATACGCAAATCCAAGTCTTTACTTAAAACCTGCCTGAATGAGTTGAGCACACCTTCGGGCAGATCATACAAGTTACCGAAATCATCAGGAATTGTCATCACATACAAATTTCCTTTGGAATAGGGTGCACGAAGAAGCATCGGATAACCGCTTACACCGGCAGTAAGCGGACGTCCAGCAGAACTAATTTCCCATGCATCGTTCGTGTAATACTGCACTTGCGTAATCAAAATATCCTTATCCGATTTTCCGGCAGGGCCGAAATCATTCACCAACGCTTTTCTGTCAGAAGCCTTCAGTTCGGCGATTTCGGCTATTTTCTGAGGAATAGCTCTCAACAGATTGCTGGTGATTACCACATCATTCCCTTTCACCAGTTGAGCTTTTATTTTGGATATGATATCCGGATCTCCTTTTGCCTGTTCGGTCAGCAGTACCACTTTCTGGTCGGTCGGGAACGTAGAATATTCATCCATCGGCAAGCCGATCATCCCCAAATAATTTTGCAGGAAATCGTCACCCCATGCATGGAAAGGTTTGTAAGATTTGATCCCGATAGGCTTTCCCAGTTTATGTACGAATAAATCGATTTTTTCGAAAGTGTATCCCGCGACGCGGGCAATGGTAGTGGGAGTAGTGGATTTACCGTTAAGATTCACAGGCTTCATCATTTCATCGTAATCAAAACTGGTCCCTTGTCCTTGCCACGGCGTACGGTGTATTTCGGGGCGCAAAGCCACACTGATCAATTGATTATAATCGAAAAGAGCCATTTCGGGAGCTTTGGCGAACATAGTAAGCCAAAGTTGTTCGGCATAACGATCCATCCCCATATTAGAACCACCCGAATCCACCCATCCGCCGAAATTATGTCCGGGGCGAAGGTTCTCAAAGTAGCGAATAATGTTATAACTCAAATAATTTTGCAGATGTTGTGCAGACGAAGGGTCCCGTGTTTCGGTTCCGCTCCATACTCCATCGTACAACCGCGGCCCATGTTCCAGATCAAAGCCTAGGCCTTGAAAATGATCATACCAATTGGGATATTTTATGATTACTTTCACGTTGGGATTCACCTTCTTGGCAGGTATAATCACTAAGTTTTGTCCGGCTTCAGTCATCAGTTCGAGCCGGTACCGTGTCCAACTTTTCTGGCCTTTCGCCCGAATCTCGATATCAGACTTGCAACTCGTAAAGAAAAAATCATCCAGAATAATGTCATCAAAATATCTGGCGGTATGTTCCGCTATTTCCTGAACGATCTTACGATGTTCGGGATCAGAATAACAAAAGGTTTCGAAGCTATTGGATTCGTTGATGGTATAGGTGATGCCACCCCCTACTTCAATTCCTTTATCGAGGAAGTACTTTTTAGCTTGTTCCAAGGTTTCGCCCGGGACTATCAATAAATCCCGATGCGTCTCCAGATAAATTTTATCTACTTTAAGCTGATTGGAGATGATCGTCCAGGTAGAGTCCAGCCAATGCAAGTCTTTCATTTTCTCCACTTCATAAGCACGGGTATAAACAGACACTTTGAAGCTTTTGTAATTCCCCGAAAAGGCAACAAGACTTATTAACAAGAAAAAGAGAATATAAGATGAGCGTTTCATAATGGATAATAATTTGTTATTAAAACTATCAAGGAATACGGGTCATGACTTCAAAACCCATCCGGCTATTATGATATGGGCAACGCCATTGGTCCGCCTTGACACGACCTTTTACCGGAGTGCCGTCGGGGTGTACGTTACGATGCCATTCACCATATTCACGGTCGATCATGTATATCTTGATCCATTCCCAGGTACGGACAGCAGCATCGAGAAACTTCCTATCATAACTGATCTGCCAAGCATTAAGAAACCCGATTACGCTTTCCGCTTGCGGCCACCATTCAAGATTATCATTCAAATGATCGCCACTTTTTTCGTACATCATCGCTCCTTTGGAATCAGTGCCTTGATCTAGCTGCACAGCCGCAACGTTAACGGCAATACGCCGAGCATCTTCAAGTACGGTTTCGTCACCTAATACTTCGGCAGCTTCGACAAGCAGCCAGGAAAATTCGATATCATGCCCATACGAATCTATATCGCGTTGGTTCTGCCAATCCATCGTCAAATACAAACGTTCGTGCCAGGTATTTTGATCAAGGACTTTGTTCGACATGACATCAATCTGTTCTCTCAATTGATTCTGTAAACCCGGATCTTTCCACACGCGATAAAGATTAGTGAGTGCTTCCAGCACGTGGAGATTATTGTTCATTGTTTTGGGAGAACCTTGGTTGATCATTTGCCACTCACGCGTGAATGCCTCGATGAATCCTCCGTTTACAGGGTCGTAAGCATATTCAATCATTTTTTTATAGATATCGATAGCTGTGCGGAGACTTTCCTTATTGCCTGTTGCACGGAAATGTTCGGACAATCCGTAGATGGCAAAAGCATTTTGATATGTCATTTTTTGCATCGCCAAAGGCGAACCGTCAGCTTTCACCGTCAAAAATGTTCCACCGTACTCCTTATCAACAAAATGGTCAATAAAATACCGTTGGGCACGATCGGCCAGCATCTTATAATTCTCATCTTCTAATATTCTATACGCGGCAGAGAAAGTCCAAACCAATCGAGCGTTAAGAATTCCCCCTTTTTCCGCGTCCGGCTTAGGTGTGCCATCAAAAAGCAAGGTACCATAGAATCCACCGGAAGGATCCGGCGAATGTTCAGCCCAGAAAGGTAAAATATTTTCTGTCAGATCCTGTACAATTTCATCCCTGAGCTGTTTTGTAACTTGTTCTTCATTGGCTTTCACAGCCTCCGAAATAAGTATAAATAATACCGTAATAATTAGTACTAAATTTCTCATATACCATGTCGTTATTTATCGGATAACAGTTGTTGGGCTGCCAATACCAGAAACATATAGTGTGAAGAACCGCCTCCCATTACATATTCCACTTGCTGCCAGAGATAAGGAAACTCCAAAAGTTCCGGATAATCCGGACGAATTAAGGCTGTTCCGGATATAACACCGCCCGGAATATAAGACCAATCCGCTCTATTGAGTCCGTAGCCCACCATTGCAGATTGGGTTCCCACGCCCGATGCAAACGAAATGGTATTTGAACCTGGGTGACACCCCAAGACAAAATTTAAAGAATTATAAATAAAATCCGGTTCGAAGATATCCGGATAGGCTGTATACAAAAAATAGTGACGATATCCTTGTGACTGAATATCCCAACCGGCACCCCAGATATTTGGCCGGTAAGGAATTCCATAAGGTGTTTCCTCTCCCTGTTTCTCCAGTTCCACCCTATATTCGATCAATGCATCACGGATAGATTTTGTAAAGTTCCTGTCATTAAACGCTTTCTCCACACGACCAAGAAACCATCCAAGACGACCGATATTGTCTGCAATATATTTTGTCTCGGCAAGAAGGAAATCTTTATATTCCTTCTCGCCGGTAGTAAGGAAAAGTTCCGCTGCAGCATGTATTTTAGCCGATTTTGAACGGTTATCAACTTCGGTTATCTTATAAATTTCGCGTGCCGCTTCCAAAGATTGCGTGCTCAGAGTATCATTGAAGTTCTTCAACACACGCGAGGCGGCAGCTAATTGGGCGGCTGTCGTTAATTCGCGGTAGGGATTGTCTTCCGTGAATACCCAGCGATCGTCATCATTCCCTAAAACTCCGTCAGTAATAGCTCCGGCATCGCCGAGTAATACGTATTGACGCAGATTATTACAAATAATGCCCCGATACAAACGGCCTAATGCCCGATAAGCTCCGACAACGGACAAAGCGCCGTTCTCCACCTGTTGGAGAATGTCTGGTTTTCCGTCCGGTTGATGGATTTCCGTTACTCGGCTGATCTGGTCAATCGCTGTCGCGTCATAGTCTACATCGAAAGCTTCATATGTCAGGGCAAGGATGTAGGTCTCTCCAGCTTGCGATTCAACACGAAGATCATAATCTCCGGCGTCATGCCAACCTCCGATATTTAATCCGGGTACAATGTCGCCCGGTTGGTACTTAGTCAAAGTGGTGGCCCCTTGCCTGTACCCGTCTATATGGTTGAAATCGACAGGCGCCATACGGGCATCGTCCAGATGACAAAAGTCATGCCAGACACGATACTTCTCGTTTACTCTCATATGGCACATTTGAACAGGTAGGAAGTACTCAAGTACCGGTTGCCAGACTCCTCTGTCATATATATCCTTTGATATTCTAAAGATGCTTGATTTTGAATCACCGTAAATAACCTGG
>DASRQK010000194.1:0-2529 GCA_035645875.1 Sphingobacteriaceae bacterium
CAGGCCAAGGAAACCTGTTAGAACGAACAGCAGAAATCCATACCTTTGAATGATGTGTTTACTCATGTACATAGTCTAATTCTGCGATTTTCACCGTTGATATGTCACCATAGTTCATGATGGCACTAATGGTATATTCTCCCTTTTGTAAATCGGCCGGCAGTAAAATGCGGTGCTTTCGATGATCTCCAGGCATGGTGTAAAAATCGACTGGAGTCAGGGTTCTCTTCGATCCATCCTGCTGATTCAATAGTTCTACGCTGATCATCCCATCGGCCCAAATTTTTCCGATATTGTCAAAATGTAGGGTCAACCATTGCTTCGCAGAATCCCGATGTGCAGTAAAGTTGGTAATTTCGATTTCGGGAGTGATCCGGTTAGCTGGGCTGCGATAAAGTTTGATACCGGTACGTACCGCAATCTGAATATTCGCTCCATCCTTATCGACACCTTCTCGCGGATTAAGTTGGGTGACGTACATCATGCTGGTATGCACTGGAACATCCATGTTATCATATGCACTAGGGACGGACATTTGTATAGCGAGCTCTTTGCTTTCCCCCGGTGCGAGCGAAAAGAAGAGCTGATCCGTGCTAATCCATGCGGCGGCTGAACTGGGTAGAGTGCCCGCGGGATATACCTGGTTATCACCAAACTCATTATACTCCCAATCTTCAAATGAAATACCCAATTCTAAGGCGAAGTCTTTACTTGGATTGCTGACCATCACGTTTTCCGTCTGACTTTGGCCCGGATTGATTTGAAAATATACGCGAGGTGGACCAATGGTTATTCCGGTTTGCGCCAAGGCGGGAGATATCCATAAGGTGAGCAATAAGGCGCCGATTAAAAAGGGATGTGTTTTCATGTGGTAAATTTCAAAAAATAAGCTGTACCTTGAATAGTAAGGTACAGCTTATCGACAGTTTTATGAAAGATAAATTCTTGTTATCGAACTTATAATCAATATTATTTTACGTCGATGGTATATACTACCTGTACCTGATATGTAGTTTTGTTATCGTTCTGATTCACGAATTCATTGTTGATTAAACCTAAATTTGTGAATAAGTTTTGATCAGCTTGATATTTGACACTTACATTTTTTCCGAACTGTCCTTTATCAGCACTGAATAAAACGGCGTCCTCTTTCAATTCCGTGTTGTTTGCGTAGCCGGGACTATGCTCCAATGGATTGGTTCCAGCACTGGCAGATACTCTTAATGCTGAAGTACCTGTGCCTAATTGTTCTCCATTGGCGTTCTGTATTGCCGTAACCGAAGTGGCTTTCACAGCAAATGCACCTGTAGACGATACCGTAATTTGGTCTTGGATAACCCCAGAGGTGGCACCGTTGGTGTAGTGATCTTCTGTTATAAAATCAATGTTTACGTCCGACTGGTTGATGGTCAAGGTTTGGAACTTATGTAAGTTGATGTTAACATTCACTTGACCATTATTTGTTGTTTGTGCGTTAGCGGTGAACATTCCTGCTACGAATACTACTGCGATTAAGATTGAGTTTTTCATTTTATTTTTTTTTTATTTTTTTGCTTACTTATTTTATTCTTCTTACCTTGCTCGGACTTTCGCCCTAATTCTTTCGGGTCGGTAACATATCTGTCACGGAAGCCCTAAATTTACCTTCTTTTTTTGCGATCCTTTTACCTTCGTTTTGGTAGTGCAAAGGTATAGACAATACACCTTTCAAAAAATATGAGAAAAGGCATAAAAGCTATTTAATAATGCCGAAATGGCGATTTTTGTAGTCAATTAGCTACAAGTGGATTCTTAGGAAGCCTGTTTTGTCGAGGAGAATTGGTGTTTTTTCCGGTATTGGAGTGGAGAAACATCTTCATTTTTCTTAAAAAAAGCACTGAAGTTGTGTTCTTCTGAAAAGCCGAGTTCGTGGCTTATTTCTTTAATGCTTTCTGGGCGATTGGCCAAGCGCCAGCGTGCTTCGTCCATGATGTGCTCGGTGATTACTTCTTTCGCCGTCAGGTTGAGTATACTTGTCGTGGCTTTGGTGAGTCTTCGTTCCGTAATGTGAAGCTGTTTAGCATAATACTTGACGGTCGATTCCTTTTGGTAGTGTTCAGCCAAGATTTTTTTGAAATCCATTACGATCCGTTGATCTGGACTACTCTTAAAGCAACTGTCCAAATCTAATTCCGCATATATGGATCCCATTAATAAAATTTGTTCGATGATATTATGACCTAGGTCCAGGCCAAAGCCTTTATTCGGGTTTTCCTTGGCATTATGGAGTAGCCAAGCCAAGGATTTGCAATAAATGATGCCCTCATCGGGTGGGGTTAATTGGTAAACCTCATTAAAATTATGGAAGAGCGGATTGCGCGTGAGCGCATGTGCATTTCGTACAGTACGATTAAAGAACAAGTGCGAGAACACCAAAACATGGGTGGACTCATGCGGTTCCTGAGTGAATTTAGACTTCCGATCTGGACCTATAAACAAGACCGAATAGGGATGAATCTTAATCAACCGATCATCTACGTAATGTTTCGC
>DASRQK010000195.1:0-2559 GCA_035645875.1 Sphingobacteriaceae bacterium
TGGCACCGATGAGATAGGAAAGATGGTTTTCCGGAGAATAGATGGTGGATATCCAGAGGGCTCCCTGATCCATCAGCCACGGGCAAAAAAGAAAAAAGAAGCAAACGATGGCCACGTTGGTCAATATCATGGCGATCTTGATGAGCGCAAACCGGCGGGGGCGATTGGAAAGTCTCAACTGACAAAAAGGGATTTCGTTGATCGCATCGAAAAACAGGATGACCGCCAACATGGGTATGTAGATGCGGTAACCGTCCGCGAGATTGAGGATCGAGACGATCTGATCTGGAAGGAGAAATAATAAGATGCTCAGCACGATCGATGTACTGTAAATGACCATCAATGCGCTGCTGTAAGCTTTGTTTTCCTGACCTTCGCGGCTGCCGAAACGAAAATACGCTGTTTCCAGGCGCAGGGTATAGAAGACGAAAAGGATCCCGACCATGGAATAGAGGGTGGAATAGCCCCCAAATACGGCCACAGGTAAGACGGATGTGATCACGGGTAGCAATAATATATTGATCACGCGTCCTACGATGCTGCTCAATCCGTACCATACGGTATCGCCTGCCAATCGCCTTATATTGGCCATATTATCGGTTTAAATTTCGCTGTGAATATACTATTATTGAAGACTTCCAGGTTATGACTGCTGCTCAGACTAATTTATTGCATTGTCTTTAGTCTTATATTAACAAAACAAATTATTGGCGGAAAGGTGTACATTTGCACTGTAAATACAAAATAGAATGTTAGATTTTGAACTGCTGAAAAAGATATCAGAATGCCCGGGCCCTCCGGGTTTTGAGCAGCCGATCCGGGAATTGATCCAGCAGGAGCTGGAAGGAGTAGTGGATCACATGTGGACAGATTCCATGGGAAGTGTGATTGCACGACTTCAGGGCAAGGAGGAGGATTCGGTCATGGTTGCAGCGCATATGGATGAGATCGGATTCATCGTTACGCACATTGATGATCAGGGTTTTATCCGGTTTCATACCCTGGGCGGATTCGACCCCAAGACGCTCACTTCTCAGCGGGTAATCATTCATGGAAGAGAGGACGTGATTGGGATTATGGGGACCAAGCCCATTCACATTATGAACCCCGAGGATCGGAAAAAAGCGCCCCGGATCGAAGACTATTTTATCGATACAGGATACCCGGTAGCCCGGGTGCGCGAATTGATATCGATCGGTGATCCAATCACCCGCGAACGTTCCTTGATTCGGATGGGCGATTGTTTTAATGGAAAATCGTTGGACAACCGGATTTCCGTGTATATTTTGATCGCGGCTTTGCGGCAGCTGGCCGGAGCCGAATTGCCTTATGCTGTGGATGCGGTGTTCACCGTTCAGGAAGAAGTAGGGCTTCGCGGTGCAATCAACGCTGCCGGACACATCAATCCTCGATTTGGGATCAATCTCGATGTCACCATCGCGTACGATGTTCCCGGTGCCCAGCCACATGAAATGGTGACTCAGCTGGGGAAGGGGACCGCTATTAAAATCATGGACGGCAGCGCCATTTCCGATTATCGGATGGTGAAATATTTACAATCGCAGGCCGCAAATCACCACATACCCTGGCAACCCGAAATTTTACCCGCAGGTGGAACAGACACCGCAGGGATTCAGAAGTATGGAAAAAATGGTGCGATTGCGGGGGGATTGTCCATTCCTTTGCGAAATATGCATCAGGTGATCGAAACCGTACACGCAACGGATGTACAGGCAACGATTGATTTGCTCGTGGCCGGGATCAAAGGACTGGGGGAATACGATTGGGCTTTCACATAGTTTTCTGACGGTTTTGCAATAGACCGGGTTTTCTTCCCAAGATCCTGGTTTTCATCAAAAGATCAAGACCTGGTATGATATGAATTTAATGGCTGACGCACCTGGCTACCAAATCCCTCGTGAAGATTTGGTTTAGATTCAGCTTCATACCTTCTGCAGGTTTAACACCATGTTTTTAGGAGGATCCTTTTGATCTCATAAGATGTTTTGTACATTACAAAATATCGCAAATCGTCATATTGCTCACATTTAAAATGGAAACCATGAAGTATTGGAAAGAATCCGATAACAGCCTCAAAGCAACATTTACATTTGATGATTTTAGCCAGGCATTTGGTTTTATGACGCAGGTGGCCATCGTAGCAGAAAAACAAAATCATCATCCCAATTGGTCCAATGTCTATAATAAGGTAGAGTTTACCCTTTCGACGCATGACGCTGGCGATGTCGTGACGGAGAAGGATCATAAATTAGCCGGATCCATCAACGAAATTTTTGGTAAAATGGCGGTGGGTAACAGAAAGCTCAAATCCAAAGCCTGACGCTTTCGGATTGATTAATAATCTTTGTAAGCTAGCGTGCACAAACTGCACCGGCAGCCGGGATAGGCATCATTCAGCGTTCGGGCCATTTCCGCGAGTGTGACCCCGCTCGTGACCACGTCGTCTACCAGCAAAAAATGGAGTGTCGGATCTGGACTGACAAGGGAATCAACCCGGCGGGCTTTAAATGCATTTTTCATATTCTCGATGCGCTCTTT
>DASRQK010000196.1:0-4202 GCA_035645875.1 Sphingobacteriaceae bacterium
TTCGATCCGAATGCGCCGGCTCAAAGCCTGTATTCCAATATATTTGGGCTGCCCTCCACCTTAGAGAATTCCGATGTGGTCATCGTGCCCGTTCCCTGGGAGGTCACGACCAGCTACCGGCCTGGAACCGCTTTAGGGCCAGAACTGGTGTTCGACGCCTCAATGCAAGTGGATTTGTACGATGCCGATCACCCCGGTGCGTGGAAAAAAGGCTATTATATGCTACAGGTCTCTACGGACATTGTCCAATTGAGTGAGGATTGGCGGGCCCAAGCCGAGATTGTTATGGATGCCTTGGAAAGGGGCGAGGATCCGGAGCATGATAGCGGTCTGGCAGACATTTTAAGGCAGGTTAATCTGGCATCTACAGATTTAAATAACTGGGTGTATGGTCAGTGCAAAAGGCTCTTGGACAGCGGAAAAAAAGTAGCCCTCCTGGGTGGTGATCACAGCACGCCTTACGGATTTATTAAAGCATTGTCCGAAAAACATGAGCAGTTCGCGGTATTGCTTATCGATGCGCATATGGACCTGCGCCAAGCCTATGAAGGGTTCACCCATTCTCATGCGTCCATTATGTATAATGTCATAACTGACTTTCCCAATGTCCAATTGGTCCAATTCGGAATACGGGATTATTGTGACGAGGAAGTGGCTTTCATGCAATCCCACCCTGGTCGGATCCGTACATTTTTTGATCGGGATATAAAAAGAACTCAGTATGAGGGCCAATTATGGAAGGATATTTGTGGCGAATTAATAGCGACATTACCGGACAAAGTGTACATCAGTTTTGATATTGATGGGCTGGACCCTAAATTATGTCCAAATACTGGGACACCCGTGCCGGGCGGTTTTGAATTGGAAGAGGTGTTTTATCTCTTTCATAAACTTCGGGAAGCGGGTAAAATCATCATCGGCTTTGACCTGAATGAGGTGTCTGGCGAAGAATATGGAACTGAAAGTATTGACCCCATAGTAGGGGCCCGATTATTATACAAATTATGCGGTTATTTATGATGAAAAGAAAGTGGAACAAATCACTAAAAATGATGGCGGTGATGGGCTTACTGTTCGCCCTGACTCCTGCTCATAGTGATGCTCAGATCTTGAGAAACATTACCAAAAGGGTGACGGAGAAAGTAGAACAGGAAGCCAATCGTCGTGCGGAAAGAAAGATCGATCAAGCCATCAATAAAGGTTTTGACGAGATTGAGACCAGTTTTGAAGAGCAGCTCAAAGCTTCGGCAGGAAATGACTCGGCTGGTACGGCTTTGTTGGAGCAAATCATGGGCGGACTAAGTGCCGATATTCAGGTCCGTGACAGCTACGACTTTAAGGTCGGCATTACCTACGACATGATTATTCAGGAGCAAGGCCAATCCGAATCCGAGAAAAATGTCATGTCCATGTGGTTTGCCGATGCGCCATATGTGGGCTCGGAAGCCGCTCAGGGTGGTCAAAGCATGTTTTCCGTGATCGATGATGGGCAGATCATAATGTTCAATGAAAAAGACATGGTTTATATGGGAATCAGTAGCAATACCATGGATGCCATCGGGCGGTCTGCTCGGGAAGCCGGTGCCAAGGTGACTGAGGGTGAAGAAGGTGAGGAAGATCTGCCCGTAGGCAGTATGCGTCAATTGGCCGATGAAAATATTTTGGGATACTCCTGTAAAGTGTATGAGTTCAAGACCGATGATATGACGTCCAAGGTTTGGTATACCGAGGCTTTAGGTGTCAATATGTTTGAAGCATATGCGAGCAGTGCGGCCGGACTCACGCGCTACATGTCCAGTGAAGTTCCGAAGGAGGCTCGGGATTTTAACGGCGTTTTGATGAAAATGGAAAGCCATGATCAAGACGGATCGGTCATGATCATGGAGGCCACAGAAGTCCATAAGAATGGTAAAACCATCAAAACTTCCGAATATAATCGAATGGGCCTTAATTAGACCGCAGCATTTAGATCCTAAATTAGATCCTTATCAAGTGGATCTCGTTCGCTTACTTTTTTAAACCGATTTCCCTTAGGCGTTCGTTCAGGTATTGTCCCGCGGTATAATCGGCATAAACCTTGGGATGCGTTTCATTGATGCAAGAAGGTAATGAAGCTAAACTCATCTCCGGTTTTGGATGCAGAAAAAACGGTACGGAAAGGCGTGACATTTTCATCAATTCTGCCGGCGGATTGATCACTCTATGAGTGGTGGATTTCAGCTTATTATTGGTCAATCTCTGTAGCATATCGCCTACATTAACGACCAGATCTTTTCCCTTAGCCTTGATGGGGAACCATTGTCCGTCTTTGGTCAATACCTCCAAGCCGTCTGCACTCGCACCGATGAGGAGTGTGATCAGGTTAATGTCTTCATGCGCACCCGCACGAACGGCGTCTGGCGCTAAATCTTCCGGATGCTCAATGGGAAAATAATGAATAGCACGTAGTATAGAGTTTCCATTAAATACATGCTGCTCGAAATAATCTTCGGGCAAACCTAAATAAACCGCAATGGCTTTAAGGAGTTCCCGTCCCGTGTCTTCCAGTTTTCGGTAGACTTCACCGGTGATGCGGTCAAAGTCTTCCAATTCATCCACTACTGGATTATCCGGAAAATCAGCTTTCGAGTAGACGGCATCCCGAATGGTCTGCCCCCGTTGCCAAAATTCCTTCAGATCGGGTGCTTTAGCGCCTTTGGCTGTTTCCTTGCCGGGAGAAGTATAGCCTCGCTGACCCGCCAATTCCGGAAATTCATAGTTCCTTTTCACCTCGCTGGGCAAAGCAAAAAATGCCTGTACGACCTCATATAGGGAGTCAATTAACGCATCGGATAATCCATGATTTGCGATGGTTACAAACCCGGTCTCTGTAAAAGCCTGACCGATTTCATCTGAGAATTTTTTCCGGGAAGCGGCATCGCCATGCGTATATTTTAACAGATCCAGTCTGGGAATATGTATCTCGTTCATGTGAATGGATTAATCGTTTAAATAAATATGTTTTGATGCAGTAAAAATAGCCCTTTTATCGAATTTTTTCATAAAAATTTGTTTGATAAAGTTATATGCTTTAGTTTTGCTATGCAAGCATAACAATTCAGCGTGCTGCCTTAAATTATGAACGATCAATTTACATTGGATTATTACCTGAAAACCGCATGGCAGGCGATTGTCAATAAGTACAATCAGCTGGCCGCTCCTTATGGGATCACACAGGCTACAGGTTATATTCTTATAACGATTAAAAAAGAAGGAACGCCGGTGTCCCAACTGGCGGGATTGTTAGGAGTGAAGAAAACGAGTCTTTCTCGGATATTGAACAATTTGGAAGATTTAGGCCTGATATATCGGGAGGTGAATGAAGCCGATAAGCGTTCGGTTAAAGTGTTTTTAACGCCTTTCGGTGTGGAGAAACGCAAAGTGGTCAAGAACGTAGTGAAGGACTTTAATGCGTATTTGGAAGGACACTTTAATCAAAAAGAGCGAAAATTACTGATGGAGCTTCTGGTCCGGATGAATCAAGCGGCTGTAGACTATCAAGTGTCGCCCGAAAAGGTGTCACCCGAAAAGGTTTGTCCCCAAAAGGTGTCATCCGAAGCGGATTTGGTCCTGAATTAGAGAGCGTATAAAAATCTGAAAATGATGCATAGAAAAATTAGAAAAGTTGCCGTATTGGGTTCCGGAGTGATGGGTTCGCGCATTGCCTGTCATTTCGCCAATATTGGCGTGCAGGTATTGCTTTTGGACCGCGTGCCGGACGCCTTATTAGCAGCCGAGGAGGCCAAAGGATTGAATTTGGAGCACCCCTCGGTTCGGAATCGAATTGTGGATCAATCCCTGCAAACAGCCATAAAATCTAATCCCGCGCCTTTGTTTAGTAAATCGTATGCCAAACGTATTCAAACTGGAAATTTCCAGGACGATATGAAGGATATCGCGACGGTGGATTGGATTATAGAGGTGGTGATCGAGCGCTTAGCGATTAAGCAGCAGATCTTTGAGCAAGTGGAACAATACCGCAAGCCGGGCACCTTGGTGACATCGAACACTTCGGGAATTCCCATCCAGATGATGGCCGAAGGGCGCAGTGAAGACTTTAAAGCGAATTTCTGTGGCGCACACTTTTTTAATCCCCCGCGTTACCTCCGTTTATTGGAGGTGATTCCTACCGCACATACAAAGACAGACGTGGTGGACTTCCT
>DASRQK010000197.1:0-4185 GCA_035645875.1 Sphingobacteriaceae bacterium
CCGAAAATTCACTTTTCAATGCCTTCAATGAGATCAATCAGGTTTTTTACGGGATCAATAGTGAGAAGGAAATGCAGCATCAGTACCTCAGTAAGGTGATCAATATGCTGGATATGGCACTGATCTTTTACCAGACCGACACGGGTAAGGTGGTATGGATCAATGATGCTTTCAAGCAGTTGTTCGGTACTCCACATATTGTGCAGCTCCGGGGTTTGCAGAAAAGGCTCCCGGACCTTTATGAATGTACGATCGCACTACAATCGGGGGTGCAGAAGATGGAGCTGGTGCGGTCCACCAAAGGGAATATCAAGTTGTTGATGCAGGCATCGACCTTTGAAACGAAGGAGGGGAAATTCCGGATTGTATCTTATCAGAATGTCAATGAAGCGATTGACCAGACGGAAACCCGTGCCTGGCATAAGTTGTTGCGGGTGCTGACCCATGAAATCATGAATTCAATTGCACCGATTACTTCACTGGCCGAGACCTTGCATGCCAAGCTTGAAAAACTGGAAGTTGGAGAAGAGCTTGGGGACGTGAAGGTGGGGATTGCGACCATACAGAACCGGAGCAAGGGACTGATGCAATTTGCCAAAAGCTACCGACTGATCAATCAGGTGGATCAGCCTAATTTCCGGGATGTCAGTATTCTGCAATTATTCGACACGATCCACCAATTGCTGGAGCCGACCCTGGCACAGAAGAATATCGGGCTGGATACCATTATCAAAAATACAAGGCTGGTACTTTCCATTGACCCGACGCTGATCGAGCAGGTGCTGATCAATATCATTCTGAATGCGATGGATGCAGTGAAAGGGGTCGAAAACCCCTACCTGAGTATGCAGGCTTTGGAACTGGATGGCCGGGTGCAGATTCGTATCCGGGACAATGGCAGTGGTATTCCGGCAGATCTTGCCGATCAGATTTTCACGCCATTTTTTACTACGAAAAAATCAGGAAGCGGTATAGGGCTGACACTGAGCAAGCAGATCATGTTGCTGCACGGTGGAAATATTCTGATCGAAAGTCTGGAAGGGGAGGGAACTACTGTGATTCTACAATTCTGAGCACCGCATCAAGATCTGAGAGTTTCACTAAGATCTGAGAGTTTCATCAAGATCCGAGAGTTTCACCAAGATATGAGCGTTTCACCACTCTCTCACCAGGGCCTGAGGCCCTTACCAGGATTTGGGGTCACCGGGTCGTGCAGACACTTCGAATTTGCCATCACTGCCAGATGATCCCGAGTACACCTGCCCTTGTGGCAATCCCCTCAAACCTACGGAAGAGCGGCGAATATGATCCATAATCCGCTGTACATCAGCTGTAGCATTCACATGCCTGCCTCCACTAAGTGTATTGATGTGCAGATAGTTTTGGTCTTTGCTTTGTTGTTGCTGAGGATGGATGCCGTCACTACTGTAAACAAATTTTACATTGCCACCATCCCCATTCGGGTCCGTTCTGAAACCATTTGAGGCGTCGTACCCATCTGCCATAACAAACAAGGAACCCAATTTATCAAATTTAATGGAGATATCCATGTCAGAGGCGTTGTTCTGTTGTGACCTGCCCGAAAAGTAAACTCTTTTGCCAACCTCTGCATGATTGACCAAAAGGTTAACTTTCTTTATGCCAAAGAATTGAAGAGAAGACCGATCCTTCATGATCAGGGTGTCGATTTGGAGGAAAAGAACGGAATCTCTATTTTTAGAATCAAATACTTTTTTTGCACCTCTTTTGAGTTCCAGTTTATTTAGTCGGATCGTGTCTGGTTGCTGACCAAAGACCTCATTTCCGTGGATTCCAAGTAAACCAAAGCACAATAACAAAATACAAAATGATCTAATCGCTTTCATAGTGTATTTATAGCTACAAAAATCCGTCCAATTGTTGGTGATTAATTTTGTTTTTTCTACCTTGTGTGATGGATTTAGATATTGAAGCTTTAAAAAAGGAGGTGACTTTCAAAACTTCCCGCTCCAGCGGAGCAGGAGGGCAGCATGTCAATAAAGTAGAGACCCGGGTCACGCTGATCTGGGATTTTGCAGCATCAGCTCTGTTTACTCCCGAGCAAAAAGAACGAATTGCGCTCATACTTTCTCCAAAGATCAATGCCGAGGGTTATATCCAGTTGGATGTCTCTGAAACCCGCAGCCAGCTTAGCAACAAGAAACTTGCGATAGATAAGCTCATGACTCTCCTGAGCGGGGCGCTGCAGCCTGTCAGAAAACGTGTCAAGACAAAGATTCCCCGTTCCAAAGTCTTGGAGAGGCTGGACCGTAAGAAAAAGCATTCCGCTAAAAAATCAGAGCGGAGGTGGCGTATGGAATAGGAAAACATGCTATATTTAGCACATCAATATTTATCAATATTCACGATTATGAAAGCAATATTTCCCGGTGCCCTCATTTATTTTATATGCTGCATGGTGCCCGCACAGGTCCATGCTACCGACACCGATACGGTGGCTATCCATCCAAGGAGCAGTTGGGCTGCACAGGAGGCACGGCCCTACAAGCAACATAAGCTGACTCATATCACCATACATCATGAAGGGGGAAGGATTCTGCTTCCCACAGATGATGCAAAACAACGTCTGAAAAATATTCAGACCTGGTGTATGGGGCCGGACCGCAATTGGGCGGACATTCCTTATCACCTGTTGATCGCTCCGGATGGTACAGTCTATGAAGGGAGAAATGTTTACACCGTTGGCGAGACCAATACCGAGTATGATCCGGAAGGACATCTGCATATTTCTTTCCTCGGAAATTACACACAGCAAAAACTGGATGAGCATCTGCTGCAAGTGTTGACAGACCTGTTACGGGATATGTGTATCAAGTACGACATCTCTCCAGACCAAATTGCGACGCATCGGGACCATTCGAGTCAAACGACTTGCCCGGGTGAGGATATATACAGTTATTTCAAAAGTGGTTATATTATTAAGGAAGTAAAACAGAAAATTCTGCTGAAGGGTCAATAGCCCCACCGGAAACGGAGAATACCTATATTTATCGATTGTATGAAAATAACTATGACCACATTCAGATGGGTTGCACTTGCATTTCTGTTACCTTTTGCTTTGGGTAGCTGTACGAAAAAAGATCCCGTTGTACCTATAGATGGCCCAGAGCCCACTGAAGAGACGGTGGCACCCGTCAGTTTCGAGTTTGAGGAATTAATTTCTGCCCAGGTGGAGAGGCAGCGCTTGCAATTGAACTGGCTGGCCACGGATTTCTCCACAACAGGGCTGTACGCCCCGGCCTTTTCAACGATCAAAATACAGGTGGAACAAATGGCAGGAGCCCGGCTTCCGCAATTGCTCATCGGTACCTATTCCAGATACGGAGGCTGGAACAGCGAGCCTGCTGTGTTTGCGCTGAGCCCCGGAGAAAACGAATTTACCATTTCCGGCCAAGGCCTTATATGGGTACGATATACGACAGATGGAACACCAGACTCAAAAGCAAAGCTGACGTTCACGGCTGGTTTCAGACCTGTCCCGCATTACCAATATGGAAAAACGACCAATACCGAATGGATAAAAATGCTGAACGATCTGAATACTGTTCCGGATGTGGTCCTGGAAGGGGAAAAATGCTATATCGTGGTCAGCAGACAGTCGGCTATTGCCCATCAGCATTTCAATCAGGATGAACTGTTGAAGAAAATAAGCCGGATCGTCACCATAGAGGATGATTACAGCGGTCTGGATGGCTCGTCGGAGCGGGACAAGCCCAATGCCCATAAAAAATACTTGCTCACTCAACACGAAGATCCCTCTTATTATATGTTTGCTTACAATTACCGTACGGCTTATACAGGCTCGGCAATTTCTACCATACTGAACCCCGTAGATGTCACTTGGGGCCCATGGCATGAATTGGGCCACCTCCATCAACAGATCTGGACCTGGCCAGCCATCAGCGAAGTGACCGTGAACATATTTTCAAGAGCCGTACAGCGGGAATTTACCCCTCATGAAAACCGCTTGGTCATTGACAGGGTATGGGAAAAGGTACCGATTTATCTGGCAAGGTCGGCAGCCGAAAAAGACTTCAACTCGGATGCTGTCCTGGATGTATGGGTACGCTTGTGCATGTTTGAGCAGCTCCGTTTAGCTTTTGGCGAAGATTTCTATCCGAACCTGCACAAAAAAGTACGTTTGGA
>DASRQK010000198.1:0-3498 GCA_035645875.1 Sphingobacteriaceae bacterium
GTCAACAGGGCATTGTGAGCACCTACCATTCCTGCAAAAAAGCCAAACGCAATCAGTCGTTTCCCATTGCGATCCACCAATGCTTCGTAATCAATCAACCGAATGTTTTTAGCCAGAACAGTCCGCAGTAATTCCCGATTGTAGGGCTGTTCTTTTATGGTATGGGAAAAGAAAAAGTAGGTTTTATCTGCTAATAATTGCTCGATAGGCACTTCTTTCACCCCGATCAAAATGTCGCAATCTTCTACGGATTCCACCACAGGGACACCTTTTTTCCGATACTCTTCATCGGTATAGCATCGTATCGGGGATTGCTGGACCACCAAATTAGCCCCTTCGGTTTCCCGCAAAAATGCACATTGGCTTGGTTTAAGTACCACGCGGGCGTCCTGAGGAACTTTGCCCTCTCGTATAATACCTATTTTCATTGATCTTATTTTGTATATGACCTACCTTAAGAGTGAAAATCGACACATTAAAACCGATGTGCAAATCCGACCCCAAATGTTTTAATGGCCGTCCCGATTCCTTCAAAATCACCGGCGCCGGCTTCAATAAAAATTTTGTTCCGATACCGGCCAAAGGACATCCCGACATTTGCAGCCAGCCCCAGATCACTGTTGAATCTTCCCGTACTGACCGACGGTATGCCGTAAATGGAAAAGCTACCGAACCGAAACTGCAGGTACAACGGCACGCGGCCGTAAAAATTCTTGTCATCACTAAAAACCCCATCCACACCCACGTGAAGACCAGTGGATAGTAAAAACATTTGGGTGAGTACGAAATTGTGCTTAAGATTCACTTCGACATCATCGTCCAGCGAATATTTCACCCCCAAATCCGTCCTATGCCCTACTCCGTAACGAAATCCAGCCACCAATGGAAAACCGTAATTGTTCTTTTCCAGGCTCCCCGGATAATATCCTGCCCCAAATCCACCCATGACTTCCCCGGTCCCCTTACCAAGCGGCGCAGCATCCTGAAATTGTAATATCGAACTGCAGGATGTTCCCAAACAGGTTATAAGCACGAATAAACTGAGAAACAATATATTTTTCATCTTTCAAAATTACGATAATAATTGGAAATAGAGAACCGAAAACGGGGAGTAGCACCTGACCGAACCTATTAGCCCGAATGCCCTTCAGGACGTGCAGCACCAGGTCCTGAGGTTCCGCGAAGACTGTCTTGCCAGAGTGGGAGTACGTGAGGAGAATCTTTACGAGGTTTAGCTAAGTTGATGTGATAAAAAATAATCTCGTCATAAATATCCCATAGGTCCAAAGGTAAGGTCCGCCGCACTGATGCACTAAAAAAGGCAAGTGGAAATTGCTAAATCAATAGCAATCTCCACTTGGTTTCGATTCGGATAAATTCCAATCGAAATCTACAATGCGTCATTCTTTTATAAAATTACATTGTCTCCTTTATTTAATGCCTTCCGATGTCAAAGGGGCAACAACCCCGTTACGGACAGGTCAATTTCTATGGTGGATGAAGGTTCGATAGTGATATTCAAAACTTCTTCCTGGACGCTGGATTCCACCTCTAATACGCCATTTAATTGCACTTCTTCCGTTACCGGATCCTCGTCAAACGAAGCGAAATGCATTTCATACTCGCCTTCTTCAAGAAAGGCGAAATGATACGATCCATCAGATTCCACGAGCGTACTCGTTACGGCGTTGGAAAATTGAATTTCATCTTCACCAACTTCCGCTTCTGTGGAGGCATCAAAATCTCCCTTCTCATAGACATAAGCAACGATCATATCACTTTGTCCGGTCAGGTCGGTGATTTGTCCCATCAACTGGCCTGCTTCATCCTTATTGATGATCCTAAGTCCGTTGACCAAATCAGATGCCGGAGCAAATTCATATCGATCGATGGAATCATTCAGGTCCCGGCGGATTGTTTTTCGAAGATCAAAATCAACGACCAGGCTTACCGCACTGTCTTCGGTAACTGAAAATTCATAAGGAACTTCCAATTTCTCTACCTCAGCAACCAATTGATGTCGATTTCCATCCACGTCCTCTATATAGCAGTCAGAAGTATCCAGGATCAATGCAATTTCGTTGTACGTTCCAACATTAATGCTATCAGAACCCAAAACGCTCGTGTTCCCATTCCGCAATGTTAAAAGATCGACCGTAACCGGGGAAAAATCCGGTAAAGACTGATCATCAATCTGCACATCGCTTATGGTCACAAACACACTCTTCACTGCCGGGTCATCTACAGGAGCATCAGTAATCTCCAGTTCAAACATTCCTTGCTTCTCATCCGGATCCGGGGTCAGATCGGTATCTTCTTCACATGACATTAGAAACAATCCCATAATCAGCATTGTGAAAAAGCTTGCATGTTTTAAATTCATAGTTCGTATTTTTTTGAATTAATAAGTGAGGGTAAAACGGGAAGCCAATTTATCTTATTGCGATTTGCATTCCGGGAGTTCTGTTAATTAACTTTTCTTAATTATATCACAATGTTAATTATCCTTCTAAATACAATAATTCACAATTACACACAAATGCTTTAAATTACAGCCACAGCCTGCATTATATAAAATTTCTACCGTGCTCATTCGTAGATAATCAGAAAAAGAATTACTTTAGCTCAAAATAAAAATAAAGAAATAGATGAAGAGGGTTTTTATTATATCAGCTACCCGAACCCCCATTGGAAGCTACGGTGGCATTTTTGCGGGAATGGAAGCTACAGAGCTGGGTGCTATCGCCATCAAGGGAGCCCTGGAGCAAGCTGGAATAAACCCGGAGATACCGGGTGAAGTGTTCATGGGCAACGTGGTTTCTGCCAACCTCGGACAAGCTCCCGCCAGGCAAGCAGCCCTCAAAGCAGGTTTGCCCAATTCGACACCCTGCACGACGGTCAACAAAGTTTGTGCGTCGGGGATGAAAGCGATCATGTGGGCCAGCCAGACCATTCAGCTCGGACAGCAGGATGTGGTGGTTGCAGGAGGAATGGAGAATATGTCCCGTATTCCCTATTATGTCCCGCAAGCCCGTTTTGGTTATAAATTTGGCGATGCTTCATTGGTAGATGGTCTTCAAAAAGACGGCTTGTCAGATGCGTACAGCCAACATGCGATGGGCGTGAGCGCGGATAAAACCGCACAAAAGCACGGCATTTCAAGAGAAATGCAGGATGAGTTTGCCATCCAAAGTTACCACCGTTCCGCGACATCTACTGCGGATGGCATTTCCCGATGGGAAATCACACCCGTGGCGGTGCCACAGCGCAAAGGAGATCCTGTCACCATTACCGAAGATGAGGAATTCAAAAAAGTCAATTTTGAAAAAATTCCACAGTTGAGGCCAGCTTTTACACAAGACGGAACGGTTACAGCAGCCAATGCTTCCACGATCAATGATGGAGCTTCAGCATTGGTGCTGGCCAGTGAGGAGTTTATCGAAAAATATGGCATTACACCCCTCGCTGAAATACTGAGTTATGCCGATGCAGCCCATG
>DASRQK010000199.1:0-3108 GCA_035645875.1 Sphingobacteriaceae bacterium
CGCAGTGATTCTGTCGATCTATTTTATGGCCGACAGTATGGATATGGGGGTTATAGAGACCTTCGAGGCCATTAAAAACAGCGGTTATTCTCAGATCTTTTTCTGGGAGGACTTCCTGGGTAATCGCGCACATTTCTGGAAGCACTTTATCGGAGGTATTTTCATTACGGTGGCCATGACCGGCTTGGATCAAGACTTGATGCAGAAGAATCTCAGTATGAAAACCATTGGGGAGGCTCAGAAAAACATGCTCACCTTTACTGGTGTTTTTGTCGTGATCAATTTATTTTTCCTAGCAGTGGGCGCCATGCTATACATCTATGCGGCAGAGCATAACATCGACGTGGCGGCATTACCGACGCCGGATTACCTGTATCCGGAGATCGCACTGAATCATTTGGCCATTTTACCGGGCATCATCTTTATGATGGGACTGACGGCGGCTACTTTTGCGACCACGGACTCGGCGCTGACAGCGCTAACCACGTCTTTCTGTGTGGATTTTCTGGATTTCAACAAGAAGGAAAACCCGAATGACCCGGCATTGATCCGCACGAGGAATATGGTGCATCTGGGCTTTTCAGTGATCATGCTCCTGGTGATTTTAGGCTTTAGAATCATTAATGACGATTCGGTGGTCAACGCGATCTTTACCGCAGCCAGTTATACATACGGGCCATTGCTGGGGTTATTTGCTTTCGGAATATTGAGTAAACGAGCGGTGAACGATAATTTGGTACCGTATATCAGTATATTGGCCCCTGTTATTTGTTTCCTTTTGGTGACCTATTACATCCATCCGTATACCGATTATCGTGTCGGTTTCGAACTGATCGTGTATAATGGTGCCCTGTCTTACCTGCTGCTGTTATTGACGTCGAAGGCTGCACCTAAAACCTTGGCGACGGTATGAACCATTTGATCGAAGAAACCCTGCAGGCGATCTTAAAACGAACCGGAGGCTTTGAGCCCGAGTTTGGAATCATATTGGGTACCGGGCTGGGGAATTTGATCGAGGATATTGAGATTGCCCATCAGGTTTCGTATTCAAATATTCCGAATTTCCCGATCTCCACGGTTGAATTTCATCGCGGGAAGCTTATTTTCGGTGAGTTAGGTGGTCGGAAAGTGGTAGCCATGCAAGGGCGTTTTCATTATTATGAGGGCTATACCATGCAGCAAATCACCTTTCCGATTCGGGTGATGAAGGCGTTGGGCATTCAAAAACTATTCGTGTCCAATGCTTCCGGCTCCCTAAATCCGGAGATCAAAAAAGGCGATCTGGGCGTGATCGTCGATCATATCGATCTGATGCCGGAAAATCCGTTGCGAGGGTTGAATAACAGCAGTTTAGGGCCTCGATTCCCAGATATGAGTCAGCCTTATGACCGGAAAATGATCCAACAGGCTTTGGAAATCGCGCGAAAACACGGGTATTCCGTTCATGAAGCCGTTTATGTGGGCACTTCCGGCCCTAATTTGGAAACCAAAGCCGAATACCGCTACATGCGGATTATCGGTGGAGATATCGTGGGCATGAGTACTGTGCCCGAGATCATCGTCGCTAATCATGCCCGCCTTCCCGTTTTTGCGATTTCGGTGATTACCGATGAGGGCTTTCATGAAGATTTACAACCGGTCTCCCTAGAAGATATTGTCGCAGTAGCTACCGAATCCGAACCAAAATTGACGCAGATTCTGAAAGAATTGGTAGCTTTGCAGTAATGAAAATTACGCTGGTTAAGCTCTTTATGGTTTTTTGCTTTTGTGCGGTAGCCTGGCCTGCTTGGGCACAGGTCGATCCGGGCTGGAGTTCTGAACTGGATCGGGCGCGTGAGGAAGAAGACATGAAGGAGGACAGCGTGATTTATTCTTCCCGTTTCGTGCGTTATACGACCCTCGCCATGATGCGCCAGGGTACGTTCACCTATCAGATCGATACGGTGCATAAGGACTTCCAATATTACAATCCCCAGCACCAACCCCGAAACCCCAGTATTCACCTGGGTAGCTATGGTTTGGCGACACGGGACCTGCTTTTTGAGCCCAATAAAACCATCGGTTTTCAGCCCGGCTTTCATGCCTTGGAACGCTTTCTTTATAGATCAGAAGACGTCAAATATTACCGCGCGCGCGCGCCTTATTCCGAATTATATAACATCGGTTTTTTCTTTGAGGACCAGGTAATCCGTGCGAAAATCAGTCAAAACATTAACCCGCGCTGGAATGTAGGCGGTGAGTTCCATGCCGCAGGAGCAGATGGGTATTACAGTAACCAACGGTACAATGACCTGCGGTGGGTCGCTTTTTCCTGGTACGAGTCCCAAAACCAGCGGTATAATCTATTGTTCAATGGTGTGTTTAACACCCTCACTTCGACTGAAAACGGATCGATTCTAAACGATACCGTCTTCCGGGATGAAAACAGCCGAGGGCCTGCTGCGGAATTGACCCGACTGAAATCTATGCGGGACATGCGACCCCGAAATACCTGGAAGGATGATGAACTTTTTCTCCGCCAAAGTATCTACCTCGGAAAGCTCGACACGATCAGCGCGGGACTGCCAGAACAACAAATCTTACCGACGAACCGCTTCGCCCACAGCCTGAGCTACCAGCGAAGGCGCTTTGACTTTTTCAAGAATGAGGAAGATGTGCATGGTGCATTTCCCTTTGGAGAGAGTGTATTGACCGAGGACACCACGAGCGTGACGACCATCACGAATGATTTTTCCTACAGCTTTTACCTGCGAGGGACTTCTTTGGCCTTCATCAAGAACGAAGTAAAACTGGACCTGGGCTATCAGCATGATTTTATATGGGCCCGAACGCGAAATCACAGTCCTTTTATGCAGGATCACACGCTGAAGGCAGGCTTGGGTTACCGCTTCAGTGATCGGGTGAATGTCACGGGGGATTTTCAGCAAATTATCCTCGGCAGTCATTTTGGAGACTATTTGTACGAAGCGCAGGTGGATGTGCTATTGAGCCAAAGCGTAGGAACGATCCGGTTGGGGGCGTATACCCAAAACAAATCTCCGGAGCGGATTTTTCAGGTGGCGGACTACACGTATCATCAATGGGAGCAGGACCTGGACAAAACCAAAA
>DASRQK010000200.1:0-3593 GCA_035645875.1 Sphingobacteriaceae bacterium
AATTCACTTAAATATCAAAAAGGATTTCTACAGTACGCCCGTCTTCGAGTATGTGGATGATGCCTCAAACTTTTGTGGTGTAAATGGAGATTACCAATCAAACATTGCCACTATCAGGGTAAATGATGGTAATGGTAATCAGGGTATTCCTGATGAAGTTTTGGCTTCTCCAAAAGCACGGAGCACCATCTTAATCTCTCCTAACCCGGCCCGCGATCTCCTCACCCTCCGTTCTTCCCATCTCGATATGTCGTCCATCACCCTTCACGATCTAACAGGAAGGTCTTTAATCCATAGAAACCTTCCTTTACACACACGTGAAGCGCAAATTGATCTTTCAGGAATCGCCCTTGGCACCTATATAGTTAGAATAAACTGCGGCGACCAGGTATTTTCTGAAAAAATAGTTGTCACAAAATAAGAAAGGTGAGGGCTTATCTACGTGTTATTGTTATACTTGGCTATTCAATCGGAAAAAGCAGGATAGATAGTGTTACCTTCCCATAATCGATTTAGAAAGTTTTAATTCTGAAAAAGGCTATCTACCCAATATACCAACGGCCACCTGCCCAAAATGCCCACAGCAGATGAAGTCGAAGAAGAAGGCGTGAAAACCGGCGAAACCCTGCGTCTGTTGACCCAAAAAGTGGAGGAACTGACGCTGTATATTTTGCAACAGCAGAAGGAAATAGAAGCCTTAAGAGCCCAGCTAAAAACCGTAAAACAAACCGATGATGAAAGCAAATAAACGTATAAAAACCCTGCTGCTGATGGGGGCAGTGGTATTGCTGGTGCAATGCTGCAAACCGGATGACGAGCCCACCCCGCCCTGCGACGACCCGACAAATCCGGAATGTCCGAATTACGATCCTTGTTTCGGGGAAGTGGAACACAATGCCAAGTTTGTAATTGAGCGCAAATCCTGGGTCTTTGCCCCCGATAGTCTTGCGTATTCTCAAAGTGATGGAATCTATCATTTTGGCATACTGCGCTTTACGGCACTGGATAGCAATGCGTCTAGTTATACATGGTATCTTGGTGCGGAGGTGATCCACGACCAACAATTCTCGCGTAGTTTCCAGCCCACCGACCTGCCGGCGAATACGGTGGTGGATGTAAGTCTGGTAACTACATTTAATCCGGATACGGTATGCTTTCCGAATTCGACAGGCAGAGACTCCGTGCATACAACTTTTACGGTGGTGGAAGTATGTGATTTAAAAATGGACAACACCTTTAGAGGCGTATTTGCACACCAACCGGAAGATACAACGGATGTTACGATATCCTTCTTTGATAGTACCCTGAATGCCTGCGATGGGAATATCCGCACATACAATTTAGGGGGTGCGGGACTGGTCAATCAACCGGATGGTTATGTCCTTACGGATACTTCCATTGTGTGGTATGAAGGCAGCGGCTCGGCCATGCCCAATGGCAGTTTAATTGTCGATCCGGCTACGGATTCTATGCACATGTCCATTGATTATTACAGCACGCATTTATACTTTGACGGGAAGATTGTTCCTTAAATTCCGCTGCCATGAAGAAAATCTACCTTTGGATAACCCTTGTATTTATGGGAGCTATACTTGGCGAAGTATCGGCTCAATGCGTTCATGGAATCAGTACCGATCCGCTTAATCCGGTAAACAATCAGTTTGACCCGATTTTTCCGGGAAAAACAAACGTTTTTCTCAATTCTTTCGACTGGGGCGGTATGGATGGTATCTTTGATGAAGTCCCTCTGAACGGGTCCGTGGGTTGGGAAAATATTACCATTCCGGGTGAAAATTATCTCCTGAACAATTTGTTTGATGATGCCAACGCCGTGACGGGCAGTAATTATGATATGCTGCTACAGCCCTATGGTGCAGGAGCTAACGAACGCGATTTTCATTGGGAAGACGGATGGGAATTGTTGTACCTCAATACGGGATATTATCCCAACGGAGCACCTTCTAAAGAAAAACGAGTCTAAAAATGATCTGAACCTAAGTTCTTTGAACAACGGGGTGTATTTAGTGGTGGTTAGGTTGGCCGACGGTTCTTCGAAAAGGACGAACATTTTGAAGAATTGATAACCCTACAAAGCGTTTTTCATTGTCCCAAATCCTCAGAAATATGAAGAATTTAATTTTATTCAGTGGTATGCTAATGTTTCTCACTGGTATTATTGGCGGTGTGAATGCGCAACACAATGCAGGTTGGCCATTTTATATTGCATTCGAGGATGCCATAGGTGAACGGGATACAATTTGGATGGTTATGGATCAGGATGCTACTTTGAACGCGGATACTTTTTTGAATGAAGTGCCGATAGTGTTGGATACCGATTCATTCAATGTTTGGATAATGTATATGACAGATGGGCAACACCCATATGAAGTTTTTGCAGTTCCTCTTTACGGCAATGTTGATGCACTTGTATTTGCCGAGAACTATGTCCTGCCCCTCACCGCATCATGGGATACATCATTATTCCAAGCAGAAATTTTGCACGAAGTTTTGGGATATGGCGTGAATGACGCTCGCTTGGAAAATGAATACATGCCTTTGGAGACGGGTTTCAACATGCTGGAAACCGACCACGTGGAGATGCCTTGGTTTCCTTGGGGCAGCCAGAGCCATTTCCCGCTTTTCGTGTACATTTCTTGCGGACCTACGGATGACGTTCCAACTGATGACGTGGATCGTAGCAGGTTGAAATTGTACCCCAATCCGGTCGGCGATCGATTGTACATGAAGTCGGATGTGCCGGCGTCCTCCTACGTGATTTACGACATTTCGGGTCGTTTGGTCGAGTATCGTGGCGCCAACCGCTTCGCGACCGGAGAGACTGAGATTGTTCTGCCGCCCGTGCATTCCGGAATGTACTTCCTCAAAGTGACCTTCCCGGACGGTACCGTCGCGTTGGAAAAATTTGTAAGGGATTAGCAACATGTCGTTTCAATTCAAATATTTCGTCTCCGGCAAAAAAAAATGCGGATCAGAATTCATGAGTTGTACGTCTTAAATCATAGGACAATGAAAAATCTTAGAATGATATGTGGGTTGTCGTTGTTTCTTATTGTGTTTTTGGGAACCGAGAGCATCCAGGCTCAAGACTCCTCGGATACATGGACATTTTATATGGCGTTCGAGGATGCAACCGGAGCTCGGGATACATTTTGGGTGGTCTGGAGCGAACAAGGTCACGCCGGTTATGCAGACCCTGATTTAGGTGAAGTGCAAATTGAATTGGATAATACAACGTTCACCGTGTGGAAGGAGCAGTTCGAATTCGGTCAATATTATGATCATTACGTCTCAGAACTTGACGGAGCTACAAATTTTTCTCTCGGCGCCAATAATTATGTACTGCCCCTCACCGCATCGTGGGACACATCATTGTTCCAAGCAGAAATTTTGCACGAAGTTTTCGGCTTTGGCGTAAATGACGCTCGCTTGGAGAATGAATACATGCCTTTGGAGACCGGTTTCAACATGCTCGAAACCGATCACGTGGAGATGCCTTGGTTTCCTTGGGGCAGCCAGAGCCATTTCCCGCTTTTCGTGTACATTTCTTGCGGACCTACGGATGACGTTCCAAC
>DASRQK010000201.1:0-5269 GCA_035645875.1 Sphingobacteriaceae bacterium
ATGTAAAATTATAAGCTTATATTTTAGCCATACAAAAGGTAATGGTATCTTTGTAAACGTTTTACTTTACATTTCACAACAACTTGTTTATAATTAATCATAATGAATTTCAATACATTTAGTAGAAGGCATTTGGGTCCGGACGCGCAGGAGACCAAGGCGATGTTGGATGTGGTGGGTTACGGCTCGTTGGACGAACTGGTCGACCACGTGGTGCCTGAGCCCATTCGAGACCGCAGCGCCATCAATCTCCCCGATGCCATGACGGAGCGGGAATATTTGGAGCATATCCAATCACTTGGGGATAAAAATCAAGTTTGGAAAAATTTCGTCGGTCAGGGGTATTATGGAACCTTGACCCCCAGTGTGATTCAACGGAACCTGTTTGAAAACCCGGGTTGGTATACCCAATACACACCCTATCAAGCAGAGATTTCGCAGGGGAGGTTGGAAAGTTTACTAAATTTCCAAACCATTACCAGTGATTTATCCGGCTTGCCCATTTCCAATGCCTCTTTATTGGATGAAGGAACGGCAGCTGCTGAGGCGATGTCCATGTTTTTTCATGCGGTAAATAAAAACAAAAACAACATTCAAAAGCCAAAATTCTTCATCGATCAGCATATTTTCCCACAGACCCTGAATCTGGTGGAAACACGTGCAGAACCTATTGGCGTAGAGGTGGTCCTTGGGGACTTCAAAACCGCTGAGATTGACGAGACCTATTTTGGTGCATTGGTCCAATACCCGAATAATCTGGGTTCAGTCGAGGACTACACGACATTTGTGGAGCAGGTACATGCCGTGGGTGGTTATGTAGGCTTTGCCGCAGATTTACTGGCCTTGACGCTGTTAAAAGCACCTGGGGAAATGGGTGCCGATGCCGTTTTCGGGAACACCCAGCGTTTTGGGGTACCCATGGGCTTTGGCGGACCGCATGCAGCTTATTTCACCACCACGGAAGATTTTAAACGCATGATCCCAGGCCGTATGGTGGGCGTCAGTGTAGATTCCAGAGGGAATCGGGCTTTGCGCCTGGCTTTGCAAACCCGGGAACAACACATTAAACGGGAAAGAGCCACATCCAATATCTGTACGGCTCAGGCATTGCTCGCCAATATGGCGGCCATGTACGCCGTCTACCACGGTCCGGAAGGCTTAAAGCACATTGCCGAAACCGTTCATGGATTGACAAAACAATTGCATGCGACCTTGAGTAAAGCAGGTCTGAAGCTCGTGTCGGATCAATTCTTTGATACCCTGGTCGTTCAGACGGACCAATTAGCCGACATCCGTGCGCGTGCGATTTCCAAAGAGGTAAACCTGCGTTATATCTCGGAGGATTTAATCGGCATCTCTTTGGATGAGACTACGCTGCCTGCGGATTTGGAACTCGTTGTAGAAATTCTGGTCGGTAAGCTAGTCGCGGTGGTTCAGAATAGCTCGGCCGTCGGAATTCCTTCCGATTTGGATAGAAACACCCCGTTCATGGAGCATCCGATTTTCCATTCGTATCATAGCGAAACCAAAATGATGCGCTATTTAAAGAAATTGGAAAGTCGGGATTTAAGTCTGAATACCAGCATGATTACATTGGGAAGCTGCACGATGAAATTGAACGCAGCCAGTGAATTGATCCCACTGAGTAATCCAAAATGGGCCAATATTCACCCCTTTGCCCCTCAAGATCAAGCGGCGGGTTATTTACAGGTGATCGAAGAAATCGAACAGTATTTAAGTGACATTACCGGAATGTTCGGCGCGACGATCCACCCGAATAGTGGCGCACAAGGAGAATTTTCGGGCTTGCTCACCATTCGTAAATATCATCAAAGTATCGGGGAGGATCAACGTAATATCATGCTAATCCCGGTTTCCGCACACGGAACGAACCCGGCTTCTGCGGTGATGGCTGGATACAAAGTAATGCCGGTCCTGGCTTTGCCAAATGGGAATATCGATTTAGAAGACCTCAAGGCAAAAGCAGAAAAGCATGCCGATCAGCTGGGTGGCGTGATGGTGACTTATCCTTCTACCTACGGCATTTACGAGGAAACCGTGAAGGAAATTATTCGCATTGTGCATGAAAAAGGTGGTCAGGTCTACATGGATGGAGCTAACCTAAATGCGCAAATTGGATTGACTTCCCCCGGGTTTTTAGGAGCGGATGTCTGTCACTTGAACCTGCATAAAACTTTTGCTATTCCACACGGGGGTGGAGGTCCGGGAGTGGGCCCGATTTGTGTGGCGAAGCATTTATTGCCCTTTATCCCGGGTGGCTCTGTGAAAACCCAGGATTATAATTACTTAGTCTCGGCAGCGCCTTATGGCTCGGCTTATATCATGTTGGCTTCTTACGGCTATATTCGTTTGATGGGAGCTGATGGATTGTCCGAAGCGACCAAAATCGCTATCCTGAACGCCAATTACATGAAAAAGCGCATTAGCGAGACCTACGAAATCCTTTATTCAGGCATTAATAACACCTGTGCACATGAGTTTATCGTAGATTTGAGGGAATTCAAGAAAATCGGGATTGAGGCCGAAGATGTGGCGAAGCGCATGTTGGACTTTAATTTTCACCCACCTACACTCAGCTTCCCTGTTCCGGGCACGATTATGGTGGAGCCTACTGAAAGTGAGGATAAGGATGAATTGGATCGTTTCTGCGATGCGATGGCTGCTATTCGGGAAGAATTAAAGCAAATCGAGGCGGGTACGCTGGACAAGGAAAATAACCCATTGACCAATGCGCCACATACGCAAGCGGATTTGGCGGATGCCGAATGGGATCACGCCTATTCACGCGCTCAGGCTACTTTTCCTTTGCCTTATGTGGCAGAACATAAGTTTTGGCCAGCAGTAAATCGGGTGAATAACTCGCACGGGGATCGGAATTTGATCTGTACCTGTGAGCCCATGGAAAGTTATTTGGAAGACCAATAAAACAAATGATGATGAATCGCAAAAAACATTGGGGCATAGGATTCCTGGGAATTTTGTCCGCAACGGCACTTCTTATGGGGAGCTGTGGTAAAGAAAAAGATTTGGACCCCAACCCGCCGATTACAGGCGAAGTGACGAATGCCGATATTAATCGATGGGTGCTGGATAGCATGAAAGTCTATTATTATTGGACGGATTTTATTCCGGCTAATCCGAATTTGAATGCGGCTCCCCCTCAGTTTTTCGAGTCCATTCTGAAGCGTCCCGATGATCGTTTTTCTTGGATTCAGAACAATGAAGATCTTCGTAACCAGCTTTCAGGTGTGATTAAAACCAGCGGCTTGGGTTTGGGGTGGTTCTTGGTGGGTGCTAATAATGCAGGAGCCGCTGTACGCTTTGTGCATAAAGGATCCCCTGCCGATCTGGCGGGCATCAAACGTGGCGACCTATTTATCAAAGTAAACGGTGCATATTTTACCGCAAACGGTAACCAGATCACGAACGCAGATCCGATTTTCGGGAATGAGACCTTTACATTGACCCGAGGCATCCTAAATGAGGGTGTGATCTCCGCAGGAAGTGATGTGACGTTGACCCCGGTAGAAAATTTTCAGGAGACGGCCATTTTATTGGATACGGTTTTGACCACGCCCAATAATACCAAGGTGGGATACCTGTTTTATAATCGCTTTTTGTCCAATCAAGCGCAACAATTGGTAAATGCGTTCGGCCGATTTAAAAGTGCTGGGATCACGGAGCTGATAATCGATGAACGGTATAATAGTGGTGGCGGGATCAATGTGGCGGGCGTACTGTCGGGCATGATCCATAAAAATTTCAATGTAAACGCACCCTATATCCTGTATAACTTCAATCAACGATTGGGGGGTACTATACCCTTGACCTATGGCGATGTTTTTGGCGCGGCCAACGGCCCAGTGGTCAGCAATAACAACTTGGGTTTGGATCGGGTATTTATCCTCGCTACAGGAAGTTCAGCCTCTGCAAGTGAGTTATTGATCAATAATCTGCGGCCTTTTATGGGCGCTTCCAATGTCGTTCATATCGGTTCGCCTACTCGTGGAAAGGACGATGCATCCATTACGATTTCCAACAGTGACACCAGTCGCTTTAAGGGGGAAAATGATTGGGGCATCCAGCCGATTATTTTGAAGTATGCGAACCGTGACGGTGAAGGTAATTTTGTGGATGGCCTGATTCCAGCGCACCAAGTGAGCGAGAGCATTCCCTATGCGCCCATGGGCTCGGAGGAAGATCCATTGATCGGGAAAGCTTTGAGTATCATTGACCCAAGTATCCAAGCGCTGTATAATAGGCGGATGAGTATACAGCGTCAGCGCGCGCTGCCATTTGATATGCAAAGATTCGAGGAGTTTAATGTGGAGCAGACTCGTCCGATTCCATTGGATGTAACGGAAACTTTAAAAGATAGAAAAGCCGGTGAATCACACCAGCTCCATCTCAAATAATTCAGAAAGATGCCCGAGAATGGCGGTTTTAACAGCCGCCATATCTTGTGGGGCATTTAATTCTTGTTGCATGGAAGTGACGGCCCGGTCATCGATCCCACAAGGAACGATATTTCCAAAATAACTCAGGTCCGTATTTACATTAAGTGCAAATCCGTGCATGGTCACCCAACGACTGGCACGCACTCCCATGGCACATATTTTACGAGCTTTCCGGGGATCGTCTACGTCCAGCCAGACGCCTGTAAAGCCCGGATACCGATCGGACGCTATTCCATAATCAGCAAGTGTTCGAATGACCGCCTCTTCCAGCGTGCGCAGGTACAGATGAATATCCGTGAAAAAATTATCCAGATCTAAAATGGGGTATCCCACGAGCTGTCCCGGACCGTGATAAGTAATGTCGCCTCCCCGGTTGATGTGATGATAGGTCGCATTTTTTTCCTGTAATCCATGTTCATCCAGCAAAAGATTCTCTTCCTTTCCGCTTTTCCCCAAGGTATATACATGGGGGTGTTCGGTAAAGATCATGAAATTATCCGTGGGCTGGTTAGTGCCGTCTTTTCGATTGGCATTTTTTTGAGCCACAATATCAGAAAACAGTGCTTCCTGACGATCCCAAGCCTCTTGATAATTCGTTTGGCCCCAGTCCTGAACGATTACTTTTTTATTCATTAATACAACAGATTGTCATAGGGATAACGCTGCTGATGTAATTTGACCACCTGGTCGTAAATCAGCTGCCGAAATTCATCAATATTGGTTTTCTCAGTCGCCGAAATAAAAATAGCCGGACTATTATGCCTACTCATCCAGCTTTTCCGAAAATCATC
>DASRQK010000202.1:0-5350 GCA_035645875.1 Sphingobacteriaceae bacterium
TCTTACCCGAAAAAAACAGGTCTTCGCCAGTTCCATCTTCTGAAACGCGGCCTTCTCCCCCGTGAATTTCCACAGATTGCTCAAAATACTCCTGTAAAAAAGTGACGATCTCTTCCGGCTCGGCCAAGCGCCCCTCTCCGACCAGCCCACTGGCCAGTTCGCCATATTCAGGAGAAATGAAGACATTTCCGAAGCTATGCAAACGCTCCACATTGCCTTGGGTGGAGCCGTGCTTCCACATATCCAGATCCATGGCCGGAGCGAGAAACACCGGAGAACGCGCAGACAGGTAAATAGCAGTCAGTAGGTTATCACAAGCGCCCTGCGCGAATTTAGAAAGGGTGTTTGCCGTAGCAGGCGCGATCAATAGCGCATCTGCCCAGAGGGCCAGGTGCACGTGATTGTTCCACTCGCCTGTCTCCCGCTCGAAATAAGACACCAAAACGGGACGCCCGGAAAGGGTAGACAGCGTGAGGGGTGTAATGAACTCCACCGCATCGGGCGTCATGACCACCTGCACCTGGGCACCGGCTTTGGTCAGTAACCTAAGCAAAATAGCGGCCTTATAAGCCGCTATGCTGGCGCAAACGCCCAGAATTATTTTCTTTCCACGGAGTGATTCCATGATTTCCGAATCGGATTAGTCCTCCTTCGCTGGATTGCGGAAGTACACCTTATCGTTCAGGAACTCGTCCAAAGCGATCAGCGTAGGCTTTGGCATGCGCTCATAATGCTTTGAAATTTCGATTTGTTCCCGATTTTCGAATACTTCTTCCAGGTTATCGTTCGTGGTGGCAAACTCTTTCAATTTACCGTCCAATTCCTCTTTAAACTCGACAGCGATCTGGTTCGCACGTTTACTGACCACGACCAGTGATTCATACAGATTTCCGGTCTTATTGTCTATCTCGCGCAAGTCCCGCGTAACCGTCGTGGTCGGGATATTCGATTTATTATAGGTGATACTCATATACTTATTTTTTGCAAAGATAATACAAAGATACGATAATTATTTGTTTTTACCGATTGACCCGCACACTGTCCGTTTCCACTCGGTTTCGCGCGGCCTCTTCGGCAGCTTCCTGCGCGGCAAAAGCAGCATCCATTCTCCGCTTGGCTTGAGCAGCACCACGTTCGGCATCGTCCCGATAACGGGTTGCTTCCCGCAAATAACTGCTTTCCGGATGATTAGAAACAAAACGATTGTACAAATCGATCACCTCTTCGTACCGTTCCTCCTGCCGCCTAAGCACGCTATTATCCGCATATAAAAACTGGGCCTTCACACTCAAAAACTCCATTTCTTCCGCATATTTCGTATCCGGATAATCCCGAAGCGCATTGTCAAAAGCGATCACAGCTGCACGGTAATCATCCCGCAAACCCATATCCAGGTACAGTTTCGCATTGGCAAAAGCCTTTTCCTCCAGACGATCCCGCAGTTCCTGAATCAGATCGGCAGCCTCATCGGCACGCTCGGACTCGGGATACAGGTTGATAAATAACTGAAGCGATTCGATCGCACGGTAGGTATATTCCTGATCCAGTGTAGCCCGTGGTGCTTCCAGATAATAGCAATACGCGGCCATATACCGGCACTCTTCTGCCCGTGGGCTACTGCCATACATGCGCACAAACTCATTGAACGCATAGCGAGCAGAGGTGTAGTCTCGCAGGTTATAATTCGTATAGGCCAGAAAATAATACAGGTCTTCAGCTTCCGGTTGACCCCGATAACGTGTGGCCAGATCGTCCATCAATGTAAGCGCCCTACTATACTTTTCCGCCTCGTAATACTTGATGGCTTCCTGATATTTGAGCGCAATGTTGTCGCTCGTCCGGATCTTTTCAAATCTGCTCTTGCAGCCTACCGTCGACACGGCCAACAGCAGCCCCATCACTGCCCAAACTAATCGCCTGTTTATAAACATATCGCAAAGATAAGCGAAATTAAAATACCTGACAATTCATTTTAACAAAGTTTAACAGGGTCAATGCCTGAAAAGATGCCCATGGTTTGCAGAGATGAAGTTAATTTGCGAGCTTTGTACCTAAATTACCCGTCTTATGATCTCGACAAGTTGGTTTTTTTTCCTGATTTTCCTGTTGCCATTGACTGTGGCACTTATCTACATCATGAAGCAAGATAAGAGAAAAGGCTGGCTGGGCATCGCCATCGTGGCATTGATCGTGATTGTGGCATTGATCGTTTCTTTCCGAGCCAGTCGAAATGCCGCCATTAATTTTGAACAGCGAAAAATCGATGCTGAAAGCGTCAGATAGTTAAATTCCCAACATCACCTTATCACAGCACGTATATGACTTTAAAACATTGGTTATACGCCTTTCTGATCCTCACCTTTTCCACGACCGATTTACAGGCGCAGAAAAAGGACACCCCACCTACGAACTGGCATCACCTGGACTTACAACGGGATGGCTATTTCGGTATCAGTACGGACCGGGCCTACACATTGGTCCAACATAAAAATGCGGTGCCGGTGATCGTGGCCGTGATCGACGGAGGTGTGGACGTGGAGCATGAAGACCTAAAAAACAGACTTTGGATCAATGTCGCAGACAGTGCGGCCACGGGATTCGATGCAGACGGAAACGGGTACATCAACGATCGATACGGATGGAACTTTATCGGCAATGCCTCCGGGGAGAACCTCCAGTACGATAATTTGGAGGTAACGCGATTGATCCGAGAAGTGGAAGGACAGTACATCTCGGTGTTGCCATCCACCCCGATGAGTGAACAGGAACGCAGGGAATTTGTGAAGTATCAGGAGATGGTGACGGACTATGCGAACCGCCTCAATGATGCGCATAACGGGAGGTTGAGCTACCACATCATCAAGCAGACCGTAGACCGCATGCGTGAAAAAATGGGAAAAGAATCACCGGTGAAAGCTGATTTTGATCGCTACAAACCGGAAAACGATATGGAAAAACGGATCCGCAGAATCGTTCGTGACGAACTGAAAGATGATCCCGATTTTGATCAGTTTTATGAGCAAGTGGAGGAAGGCTTGGAATATTTTGATAACCAAGTGAATTACCACCTGAACAAAGAATACGACTCCCGCTGGATCGTGGGAGATGATTACGAAAACAGTACTGAGCGCTATTATGGGAACCCGGATGTGAAGGGCCCGGACGCTAAGCATGGCACACATGTGGCCGGAATTATCGCAGCCGAAAGGGACAATGGACTGGGAATACAGGGCGTCGCAAACCAGGCATTGATCATGTCCCTACGCACGGTACCTGATGGGGATGAGCGGGATAAGGATGTGGCCAATTCGATTTTCTACGCAGTGGAAAACGGGGCTAAAGTGATCAATATGAGTTTCGGCAAGGGCTATGCGAAGGATAAGCATATCGTGGACTCGGCGGTTCGCTTCGCGATGGCGCATGATGTGCTGCTGATTCATGCTGCCGGAAACGATGGCAAGGATCTGGATGCCAATGCCAACTATCCGAATAAGTTTTATGTAGACAGCCTAGGTATGATCCAAGGGACGGCAGATGCCTGGATCACGGTGGGCGCCAGCAGCTGGAAGAATAACCGGGACCTGGTCGCGAACTTTTCCAATTATGGTGCCCGCTCGGTGGATGTCTTCGCCCCGGGCGTGGAGATCTATTCCACGATGCCTGAATCCACTTACGACCGCTCTCAGGGCACGAGTATGGCAGCGCCGGTAGTGGCGGGAGTGGCGGCAATGATCCGCTCCTACTATCCGGAGCTGACGGCGGTGGAAGTAAAAGAGATCATCATGGACTCGGTCACCCCGGTCAATCAACGTGTACGGGTGAAGGGAGAAGATGGACGAAATAAACGCGTGCGCCTGAGCGAAATTTCGGTCTCCGGCGGCGTGGTAAATGCTTATCAAGCTTTATTACTCGCTGAGCAAAGAGCCCAGCAAAATTAACGGAGCAGCGTACTCAACAGACGCGCTCAACAGAACGGAGGATATTTTCATGCGTAGAAAAGATAGGTACGAGGCTTTTGTGTCGTATTTTTCTGAACATCAACCCGAAGCCAAAACAGAACTGGAATACGAGAATCCCTACCAATTATTGGTGGCGGTTATTTTGTCGGCTCAATGTACGGATAAGCGGGTCAATATGGTCACTCCTGCCCTCTTCGAGCGTTTTCCGGAACCGGAAAGTTTGGCTGAAGCCAGTGTAGAGGAGGTGTTTTCTTATATCCGCAGCATCAGTTACCCGAACAATAAGGCCAAGCATTTGGTGGGCATGGCGCAGGTATTGCTCCAGGAATTTGGCGGGGTAATCCCGGAAAAAGTGGAGGATCTGATGAAAATGCCGGGAGTAGGTCGCAAAACGGCGAATGTGATCGCGTCCGTGGTGTTTCAGGCGCCGGCCATGGCGGTGGATACGCATGTGTTCCGAGTAGCGAATCGCATCGGGCTGACGAATGGGAAAACGATGTTGGCGGTGGAAAAGGATTTGGTACGGCATCTGCCAAAAGAGACGGTGCATATCGCGCATCATTGGTTGATTTTGCACGGGCGCTATACCTGCGTAGCGCGGAAGCCGAAGTGTGGTCAATGTCCAATTACGGGGTTTTGTCGGTTCTTTGAGCGGGAGGTGCAGGGGAAGGTTAGTCATGAGGGCGGATTGGTGTAGTCGAAAGAGACCGTACATGCGCTCTTTCGACTACACCAATCCGCTGACGCTAAACCTTTGTCTATGCACATACAGCAGTGATGCACCATATTCCCTATTGCACAAATGTCCGGACTTTTGTGCAATAGGCTTTTCGCTGTATCGCACATAGGTCCTGAATTTAACAGTTTGCCTAGGCCAGCACCGCCCGCGAAATCACCAATTTCTGGATTTCAGAAGTCCCTTCGTAAATTTGGGTGATTTTCGCATCCCGCATCATACGCTCTACATGATATTCCTTTACATAGCCGTAGCCACCGTGGATCTGGATCGCTTCCACGGTCGTTTTCATCGCGACTTCCGACGCAAAAAGCTTGGCCTTCGCGGATGCTTCTCCATAGGGCAATCCCTGATCTTTTAACCAGGCGGCCTTTAAGCAAAGCAGCCGCGCCGCTTGTATTTCTGTGGCCATATCGGCGAGCTTAAATTGAATGGCTTGATGGTCGGAGATGGGCTTACCGAAAGCCTTGCGCTCCTTCGCGTAAGCCAGTGCGAGTTCATACGCACCGGCAGCAATGCCGACCGCCTGGGCAGCGATGCCTATCCGTCCGCCTTCCAGGGTTTTCATGGCGAAACGAAATCCAAAACCTTCCGCTCCGATTCGATTTTCTTTGGGCACTTTCACATCGCTAAACATCAAGGAATGCGTATCCGA
>DASRQK010000203.1:0-3996 GCA_035645875.1 Sphingobacteriaceae bacterium
TGCTCAAAGACGCCATGTGCCATCGGTGAACGGCAGATATTCCCTAAACAAACCATTAAAATCCTCATCTACTCATCTCCTATACAAACTTTTTCGCATTTACTTTCCGTTCGTTCTCTGTCAAGTAAATTTTTCTCAAGCGAATATTTTTAGGTGTTACCTCGATGTATTCATCTGCTTGAATGTATTCCATGGATTCCTCCAAAGAGAATTTCACCGCTGGAGCTATGCGTATGCCGTCATCCGAACCGGATGCACGCATATTGGTGAGTTGTTTCCCCTTCACCAGGTTCACGACCAAGTCATTGTCCCGAATATGCTCACCGACGATCTGGCCTTCATATATTTCTACGCCGGGATCGACAAAGAAACGTCCTCTATCCTGTAATTTGTCGATGGAGTAAGCTGTGGTTTGTCCTTTCTCCATTGAAACCAGGACGCCAGCCATTCTGCCCGAGATGGGGCCTTTCCACGGCTCGTAGGCCTTGAAACGGTGGGCCATTACGGCTTCTCCACCCGTAGCTGTCAATATATTGTTCCGTAGGCCTATAATACCACGTGATGGAATCTCGAATTCCAAGTGCTGCATCTCGCCCTTGCTTTCCATGACCAATAATTCACCCTTACGTTGGGTCACCAATTCGATCACTTTACCGGACACCTCAGCCGGCACGTCCACGACCAGTACTTCCATGGGTTCGTTTTTCACGCCGTCGATTTCCTTGATGATGACTTGAGGCTGACCCACTTGTAATTCATACCCTTCACGACGCATGGTTTCGATCAATACCGACAAGTGGAGAATCCCCCTGCCGTATACCAAAAATGAATCTGGAGAGTCGGTTGGGACCACTTTAAGCGCCAGGTTTTTCTCCATTTCCTTATGCAGACGATCGTGCAGGTGGCGTGAGGTCACGAATTTACCTTCCTTGCCGAAAAAGGGTGAGTTATTAATGGTGAAAAGCATATTCATAGTCGGCTCATCGATATGAATCACCTCCAATTGCTCCGGATGATCGTAATCCGCGATGGTATCTCCGATTTCAAAACCTTCAATCCCTACAATCGCACAAATATCACCTGATTTTACTTCTTGTACTTTGATTTTACCCAATCCCTGGAAGGTGTAGAGTTCCTTCACTCTGCTTTTTACCACCTTACCATCTTTCTTCATCAAGGATACGGGTTGGCCTTCTTTAACGATGCCTCGGGCAACTCGTCCGATGGCAATTCGGCCTACGAATGAGGAGTAATCCAAAGAAGTGACTTGCATTTGCAAAGTGCCTTCATAATAGGGTGCCGATGGAATATGTTCCAAAATAGCATCCAATAACCCTGAAAAATCTGTGGAAGGCTTGGTCCAATCCTTACCCATCCAACCCTGCTTTGAAGAACCGTATAGGACAGGGAAGTCCAATTGTTCCTCGGTCGCATCCAGGTTGAAGAAAAGTTCGAATACCGATTCATACACCTCTTCCGGGCGACAATTTTCTTTATCGACCTTATTGACCACGACAATGGGTTTTAGGCCCAAAGCCAGGGCTTTCTGGGTGACGAATCTGGTTTGCGGCATTGGCCCTTCGAACGCATCCACCAACAGAATCACGCCGTCTGCCATTTTCAATACCCGCTCTACCTCGCCACCGAAATCCGCGTGACCAGGGGTGTCAATGATATTGATCTTGACATCTTTATACCTAACGGCCACGTTTTTGGAAACTATGGTAATTCCTCTTTCACGTTCCAGGTCAATGTTATCCAGAATCAGTTCAGCTGACTCTTCTTTTTTGTCGTTAACTTCGTTCGTGAAATTTAAGATTTTGTCTACTAATGTGGTTTTACCATGGTCGACGTGCGCGATAATCGCAATATTTCTAATGTTTTGCATCCAGCAATTTTTAAAGTTTTGAGGGCGCAAATATACGAAATATTCTTGAATTAAACTTTGATTACGCCTAACTCTTTTCCCACCTTGGTAAATGCGGCGATGGCACGATCCAAGTGCTCACGTTCATGCGCCGCGGAAAGCTGGACCCGGATCCGGGCTTGTTCGCGTGGAACGACCGGGAAATAGAAACCGATGACATAGATGCCTTCGTCGAGCATTTTAGCCGCGAATTCTTGCGCTAATTTGGCATCGTACAGCATGACCGGCACGATCGGGTGTGTACCTTCCTTGATGTCAAAACCTGCAGCGGTCATTTTCTCCCTAAAATAGCGGGTATTGTCTGCTAATTGATCTCTTAAATCGGTCGTTTCGCTTAATAAATCCAAAACGCGAATAGAAGCTCCAACGATGGAAGGAGCCAGGGTGTTCGAAAATAAATAAGGTCTGGATCGCTGACGGAGTAGGTCGATGATTTCCTTTTTGCCGGAGGTGAATCCACCGGAGGCGCCGCCCAAGGCTTTGCCGAGCGTACTGGTGACGATATCTACCCGATCGATGACTCCGAAAAGTTCGGGAGTACCCCGGCCGGTTTTACCCATAAAGCCTGTACTGTGCGAATCATCCACCATGACCAATGCATGGTATTGATCTGCCAGATCACATATTTTGTCCAATGGTGCGATCGCGCCATCCATGGAAAAGGATCCGTCCGTCACGATAATTTTAAAGCGGGCTGAAGAAGCAGCTTTTAACTGCGCTTCTAAATCCTCCATGTCACAATTCTTATAACGGAAGCGTTGTGCTTTACAAAGCCTCACCCCGTCGATGATGGACGCATGATTCAGCTCATCGGAGATAATCGCATCTTCTGCACCGAATAAAGGCTCGAATACTCCGCCATTGGCATCGAAAGCCGCCGCATAGAGTATGGTATCCTCTGTCCCCAAAAAAGCAGAAATTCGATCTTCCAGTTTTTTATGATTGTCCTGAGTTCCGCAAATAAAGCGCACGGAAGACATGCCGTACCCATGAGAATCCACCGCTGCCTTAGCGGCTTTCACGACCTCGGGATGAGAAGACAAGCCTAAATAATTATTGGCACAAAAATTTAATACTTTTTGACCGCCACTGATTTCGATTTCAGCGCCTTGTGGGCTGGTGATAATTCGCTCTTCCTTATAAAGACCCGCATCCTTAATGGATTGGATTTCCTGTTGCAATGCTGCTTTAAAGTCCCCGTACATGATTATGATTTTTTATACTTTTCCCTAATTATTTCGATCAACGGTGGTAAAATGGACAAACCGATAATCGCAAATATAACCAAAGAAAAGTTATTTCTAATCACCGGGATGCTGCCAAAGAAATAACCAAGGAATGAAAAAGACAGAATCCACAAAATTGCACCGATAACATTATACGACGCGAATTTGGAGTAATTCATAGTTCCTACACCGGCCACAAAGGGCGCAAAAGTTCGTACAATGGGTACAAAGCGGGCATAAATAATCGTCTTCCCGCCATATTTATCATAGAAATTTTGGGTTTTCTCCAAATATTCCTGCCTTAGTAATTTATATCGACCACTAAAAGCCTTTGGACCAATGTACTTTCCAATATGGTAGTTGACCATATCTCCTAATATCGCAGCGACAATCAATAACGCACACATCAGGTAGATGTTCAAGTCTGTTTCAGGCATGGCGATGATCGCACCAGCCGCGAATAAGAGGCTGTCGCCGGGTAAAAATGGCGTCACGACCAATCCTGTTTCAGCGAAAATAATCAGAAATAGGATCAGATAGGTCCATGTTTGATAGTTGTTTACAATATCGGACAAGTGTTCGTCGATATTCACTATAAAGTCAATCAGGGCACTAATTAGTTCCAAGCGGCGGTGTTTAAAAGTAAGTAATTTTGTGAATCTGCGGTCTGCTACGCCATGTTATTCAACATGACGGGCATGACCAGCATCAGGATGTCTTCTTCTTCATCCGATACAGCTGGTAGCAATAACCCTGCCCGATTTGGAGTGCTCATCTTGATCACCACCTCTTCGCTCGTGAGATTCGTCAACATTTCGATCAGGAATTTGGCATTAAAACCGA
>DASRQK010000204.1:0-5259 GCA_035645875.1 Sphingobacteriaceae bacterium
AATACAAAATATCCGGGATGAATGATCTCGGCCAAGATCTCGACATCATCCGCGGGATGAAGGGAAGGTGTTCGAAGGTATTCTGGGTGGTGAACAATAAAAACCTGATTGTTCTTCACGGCTAAAGTTTCCGGCCAGAAATCCATGGAAAGTGTAGTGGGAAGTTCGCTCAGTAGCGTGCCAATGGATTGATCCGCTATGATAATTAATACTTCGGGAGAGAAATTAGGATCTTGAGGATTGCTTTGCGGGATACCACCGGCCAAACGTATAGCCTCGTCGAGGTAGGTGTCCTGCTGAAAAGTGAGCGGGGAATCTTGCTTGAGGTAAGACACCTTGGCTCTTTGGCTGTCTGGGATGAATTTGAGTTTGTGAACGATCAAGGCTATCCGTTCCGCAAGGAGTTCGGTAGCTTCAGCCGCATGATGGGTGCCCAAAAAATTCTGAATGGTCAGATCAGTGTCTTTCATGCGGCAAAGGTAATTAAAAATTACCCTGTTTTAGACTAAAACATCCGAAGGATGACCTGAAATACGTCCAATTTCGGAAACGCGATATAGGAAGCCGAAAGTTGAATTCTTTCTTGGATCATTTCATTGCCCGTATGAATAGCTAAGAAAACCATCGCCACAAAAAAGGGTAGGGTCAATAACAAGTAAGGTGAGGTGTTTTTGATCAGTTTTTTCATTTCAATCTTTGGTTTTTTCTACATGACAAAGAAAACCATATAATTCGAAACCTGGAAATCTATTAGACAAACCCCCTGATTTTCTCGACAAACTGGGTTTGGCTTTGAAATTATTATGCCCTATCTTTACTCCCACGAAAGCCAATTAGATTTATAGCTATGGAGAACCCGATCCGATGTATGGCGGTGGATGATGAGCCGCTCGCACTCGAACTTCTTACCGAATACATTGAGGAAACGCCGGAATTGGAATTGATCAAAACCAGTTTGGATCCTAGTTCTGTCAAGCATGCGGTGGAGGAGTTAGGTGTGGATTTACTTTTTCTCGATGTGCAAATGCCTGGTATGACGGGGATTGAAGTGGTTAAGCAGATCCAAGGTTCTTGTGATATTATTTTGACGACTGCATTTCCACAGTATGCCCTGGATGGATTTGAATTGGATGTGACGGATTATCTTTTGAAGCCGATTGCCTTTGATCGGTTTACCCGGGCGATACAAAAAATAGTGGAGCGAAAAAAACTGGAAACTTTGGCGGAAGGGGAAGCCGGGACGGATGCGGAACCCGATCATTTTTTTGTGAAGACCGATCATAAGATGCAGCGAATCGAATTCAGTGATGTACTGTATGTGGAGGGATTGAAGGATTATGTTTCGATTTATACCTATTCAGGCCGGGTCGTCACCCTCCAAGCGATGAAAAGAATGGAAGAATTTCTGCCCGTAAAACGTTTCATGCGCGTGCATCGCTCTTATATCGTGGCCATGGATAAAATTCAGCAGATTGAAAAGAATAGGATTATTATTGAAGGTCAGGAGATTCCCATAGGAGAAACCTACAAAGAAGCTTTTCAAAAAAAATTTCAATCCTCATTATAATTGTTTATCTTTGCAGGCTCATTTGTGGGATTGTGAAACACTTAAAATCATATCGGATTCAGTTTTCTGGTTTAAAGACCGGCAAGCATGTGTTTACGTTCGAAATTGATCGGAAATACTTCGACTGTTACGAGTATTCGCTGGTGAAGGATGGGGATTTGACTGCCGAATTGGTGTTGGACAAGCAGCCAAGTATGTTGTTGCTCGATGTGGGGATCAAAGGTACAGTCAAATTGGCATGTGATGTTTGTCTGAATGCGATCGACATTCCGACCGATATTCAGGAGCATCTGATTATCAAATTCACGGATGAAGAGCTGGATGAGACATCCGAAGAGATCATTGTACTGGATAAGAATGATTATGAGTTCTCAGTCGCTGATTTATTGTATGAATACATCACGGTCTCTGTTCCACTGTTTGTTCGATGTGAAATGGCAGAAGAGGGAGCAGGCTGTGATCAAGAGATGATCAAGGTTCTGCAGGATCTGGAGCCCAAAACTGACGAAGGGAAAGCACATGATCCACGTTGGGAAATGTTAGAGAAATTAAAAAAGAATTAGTCATAATTATATAATTTAAACACGAGATGGCACATCCAAAACGGAAAACGTCCAAATCCAGAAGAGATAAAAGACGTACACATTATAAGGCTGAATTACCCAGTTTGACAATCTGTAAAGAAACAGGTGCTGTGCATTTACCACACCGCGCTTATACAGTAGACGGAAATATTTATTACAACGGTAAGCTGATCGTAGAAAAGGTATCCTAAGCCTTCTTCAAAAAAATAACGTCCCCATGTGCGTAATTTAATTTTTATGCGTTACTTTGGGATGTTTTACGTATTATTGGGTTAAATTAATAATAACGAATGAAGATCGGTTTAGATATCATGGGTGGCGATTTTGCCCCGAATTCTACAGTAATGGGAGCCATTATGGCTTCTAAGCAATTAGATGCAGATCAGAAAATCGTTCTTATTGGTGATGAGCATAACGCTAGAGAAATCATTGAACAAGCAGGTGAAAACCCTGCTTTTTTTGAATATTACCATGCCCCTGATGTCATAGGTATGGGGGAACACCCCGCCAAGGCATTCTCGAAAAAACCCAACTCCAGTGTGGCCGTTGGGTTTAATTTGCTCAAAGAGGGCGACATTGACACCTTCGCTTCCGCAGGAAACACCGGTGCGATGTTGGTGGGTGCTATGTTCAGCGTGAAGACTATACCGGGCGTATTACGCCCGGCTATTGCCACCAATGTCCCCAAAATAAAGGACGGTTCGGGACTCTTATTGGACGTAGGGGCCAATGCCGACTGTAAACCGGAGATGCTGGCTCAATTCGCATTGCTCGGTAGTTTATATCTTCAACATGTGATCGGAGTTTCCACCCCTACAGTGGGCTTGTTAAACATTGGGGAAGAAGAAGAAAAAGGGGATGCGTTGACTCAAGCTGCTTATCCTCTGCTCGCGGCCAATAAGCGACTGAATTTTATTGGAAACATCGAAGGGAGAAATCTTTTTGATGATCGGGTAGACGTGATAGTGACGGATGGATTTACAGGGAATGTAGTCTTGAAGTTAGCCGAGTCTTTTTACGAAATGACCTTGAGAAAAGGTTTTAAGGATGATTTTTTTGACCGTTTTAATTATGAGCAATACGGAGGCAGTCCTATTTTGGGCGTGAATGCACCGGTAATTATCGGTCACGGGATTTCGAGTCCAAAAGCGATTATGAATATGCTGCTTCTTTCGAAAGCAATGAAAGAAACGGGATTTGTTGAAAAGATAAAATCTGTGTTCAATTAGACATGACAAACTCAAAAATTACCGCCGCCATCACGGCAGTTCATGGTTATGTGCCAGACTATGTGTTAACCAATGCAGAATTGGAAACCATGGTGGACACCAATGATGAGTGGATTACTTCCAGGACCGGGATCAAAGAAAGACGGATTCTAAAAGAAGAAGGAAAAGCGACTTCAGATCTGGCTGTCCCTGCCGTACTTGGACTTTTGGAGAAGCGGGGAATTGGTCCAGAGGAAATCGAAGCCATTGTGCTCTGTACGGCGACGGCTGATATGCCCTTTCCTGCGACTGCGAATATATTGGCCGATAAAATTGGAGCGGTAAATGCCTGGGGCTTTGACCTGCAGGCGGCATGCTCCGGCTTCCTTTACGGCTTGGTCACAGGCGCCCAGTTTATAGAATCCGGTAAGCATAAAAAGGTGCTGGTGGTGGGGGCAGATAAGATGTCTTCCATCGTCGATTATACAGATCGGACCACTTGCATACTGTTCGGAGATGGATGTGGGGCCGTGTTATTGGAGCCGAATGAGGAAGGTTTAGGAGTGAAGGATTCGATCCTAAGAAGTGACGGATCCGGTCGGGACTATTTGAATTTGAAGGCGGGTGGATCTTTAATGCCGGCTTCTCATGAAACAGTGGATGCGCGATTGCATTATGCACATCAGGAAGGACAGGCTGTTTTCAAATTCGCTGTCACTAAAATGGCTGACGTGTCTGCCGAGATTATGGAAAAGAATAACTTATCGGCAGATGATGTTGCGTGGTTGGTGCCGCACCAGGCGAATAAGCGGATCATCGACGCGACAGCCAATCGCATGGGCATTGGAACGGATAAAGTGATGATCAATATCCAACGCTATGGCAATACCACGACTGCCACGATTCCCTTATGCTTGTGGGAGTGGGAAAACCAATTGAAAAAAGGAGATAATTTGATATTAGCCGCATTTGGGGGTGGGTTCACTTGGGGATCTGTCTATCTGAAATGGGCATATGGGGAGTAATGTCCCGGATCGATAGATCTTGGATTATTGCTTTAATTAAACTATTCATTTAAATTTGATTACTATCAAAACCTGTTAAGACTATGAGCATGGACATCAAACAGATTCAGGACCTGATTAAATTTGTATCGAAATCAGGGGTCAATGAAGTTTCTATCGAAGAGAAAGATTTTAAAATCACCATAAAAACCAATCAGGAACCTACTTATGTAACAGCAGCCTTGCCCGCTCCTGCGCCAGCAGCTGCTCAGGCTCCAGCTGCTCAGGCTGCTGCACCTACACCAGCTCCGGCTCCGGCGGATACCCCAGCTGAAAATTCGAAGTTGGTGACCATTAAATCACCTATGATTGGGACATTTTACAGATCCTCCAGCCCGGATAAACCACCTTTTGTGAATGTAGGTGATGAAATCAGTGTAGGAAAAGTGATCTGTATCGTGGAGGCCATGAAGCTATTTAACGAAATCGAATCAGAATACGCTGGTAAAATCGTTAAGGTTTTGGTAGATGACGCACAGCCGATCGAGTACGATCAGCCGTTATTTTTGGTTGACCCGAGCTAGTGGTCAACCCCTCATTTTAATTTAGACTTATGTTTAAGAAAATATTAATTGCCAATCGGGGTGAGATCGCTTTGCGTATCATTCGGACTTGTCGTGAGATGGGAATCAAAAGTGTAGCAGTCTACTCGACTGCCGACCGGGATAGTCTCCACGTGAGATTTGCCGATGAGGCGGTTTGCATTGGGCCTCCAGCGAGTAAAGATTCCTATTTGAATATACCCAATATTATTTCTGCTGCGGAACTGACCAATGCGGATGCGATTCACCCTGGATACGGATTTCTATCTGAAAATGCGCGGTTTTCTTCGATTT
>DASRQK010000205.1:0-5445 GCA_035645875.1 Sphingobacteriaceae bacterium
ATAAATAGAATTAATGAATAAACGAATGGGTGCGCAAAACCACTTATATAAACACCATGGGCTATTATTCTTAAGTGATTAACCCATTTTTAACAGCAAATTTTATTAACTCTGGTGAATTTCTGGCCCCTGTTTTATCGATTAAATTCTGACGATGCCCCTCTACTGTACGTTTACTTAAGAACAGGCGATCAGCGATTTCCATATTCGTAAAACCCTCTCCAATCAATTGTAAAATTTCCAACTCTCTGTCGCTCAGGTCCACTTCTTGGATCAATTTATCGCTTTGGGCATGTAAATCAGACTGTTTATACAATTTATCTAATAAGAGCATGGACAGCTCTTCACACAGGTACCTTCGCCCCCGGTGAATGTGCTGAATCGCAAACAGCATCTCATCGTAACTGATATTTTTAACCAAATAACCCTGTGCGCCTGCATGAAAGGCTTGGGCGACATTTTGTGTGCTATTCAGCATGGATAGTACGATTACTTTCACAGCAGGAAAACGTTCAGCGATGACTTCAGTCAGTGCTACCCCATCCATTTCTGGCATACTGATGTCGGTCATTAAAATATCAGGCATGACTCCACTTTCCAGCAATTCTAACACTTCACGACCATTATTAGCTTCCCCGATTACACGCATATTATCTTGCGTATCCAATAGCATTTTAATGCCGTTTCTTACGATGGGATGATCTTCCGCCAACATGATTGTTATCATAATCTTTAAAGTAAATTTTAACCATCAACAATGAACGCTTTTTCTTGAAGGCGATGTCGAGCGCTCCGGAATAAAGAGCTATACGGCTATCCAAGACTTGTTCCAGGACACGATCCAAACCTTGATCCTGACGCTGATCCAAACTTTGATCTTGACGCTGATCCTGACGTAGTTCCAGGGGCGCTCCTTTTACTGCCAGTCCTTCCATAGCTTCTAAGTTCAAAAATCCGTCCAAAGAAATATGGATATCATTTTCTTTGACCATAATTTTTAAAGTCATGGTGCCCGATGTCTGATAAAGCTTCAATAAAGAAAAAATATCCTGAAGAATACGATAACAATTTAACTGAAAACAGTGTGTCGTGGACTGAATCTTGCGATCTACTTGACATCTGATTTTCGTGGAGCGTGGAAAACTATGGTAAATGAGGTCATCCACAGCCTGCACGAAGCCTATTTGGGCTAAGACACTGGGGTGAAGTTCATTGGCCACTTCGGTCACTTGCCGAATGACCTGATCGATCATCCCCTTCAGCGGAGTCAGGTTTTCCTCATGCCCCCGTGTGAGAATAAAACGCTGTAAACTGATGCGGATACCGAATAGTTCCTGAGCGATTTCTTCACGTAAACGACTGCCGGTTTTTTCCAGCAGTTTTTCATACATGCTAAAGAGTCGATCATCCATACGATTATTTTCTTTTCTTAGAACAAATGAATGGCTATTTGGTTATATGTTTTTTGAAATAATTTCGTTGTGCACGATTTTTGTCAGTACCTTAGGTGCCAATGAAATAGCAAGGATTCACATTGACCCATATGAAAAGAACAGGCAAATTATCCACGTCGTATTTACAGGCTTTTGGATGCCTAGTGATCACTGATGAGCAGATGAAGATCACCGGTATCAGTGAACAGGCGCTTCGCGGCACCGGAAACAGTGCAGAGGATTTTTTAGGTCGTCCCATTGGAGATTTTTTAAATAAGACCATCGGCGTTTCAGGGAGTATCGGATTCCAAAAAATCATCCGCGACCTCTTAAGCCGAAAAACACCTCGCCAATTGGTCAACCGGAAAACCGGGAAGAAAGAATTTTACTATAAATTCAGTACCGACGGTCAGCGGGTGTACATCGAGTGGGAAGAGCAGCATAAAAAACACATCACGGCGTCCCGGATGGACGAATTGGCCTTCTTGTTCGATCAAACCTACCCAACCAGTTGGGGGTTGGTATGTCATGCACTAAATAGACTTTTAAGCTTTGACCGAATCTGTTTGCTCCAAGTGATGGACACCGGACACAGTAAGGTGATCGCTGAATACTGCACTCCGAAGGCAGAATCCTTTAAGAACAAGGAATTCCACAAAGACTTTATGACGCCAGAAATTATGAAGTATTATGGGGACCAATCCTATCGCTATAGTCCCAATCTCAATACACAGCTCCAATCTTTTTTTAGCCTGGAAGATGTACCCGACACCCGATTAAGTCAATTGGCCCCACTTCCAAAGCTTCATGAATCCTACCTCTTAAGCATTGGCGTGAAATCGGTGGTGTTTTTTCCCCTGTATCAGAATGGCGAGTTTTGGGGAATGGTGTTAGCACATTGTTCCAAGCCTAAGAAAGTGGATTTGCAGATTCGAAAATTATGTTCATTTATCGTTCAAAATGCGATGAGCAAATACGAGAGCCAGATTCGCAAGGGTCTGTTGGATTATAATATTCAGATTAAGCAAATCGAGGAACAGGTTAAAAAAGAATTGCTCCAGAAACAAACGGTGAACTGTGCTTTGGTGGAGATCATGGATGTGCTTCGCTTAATGACTCGTTCGGATGGTGCGGGGATCTACCACGAAGGCGATGTGTATTTTCACGGCCATTGTCCGAGTAAGGAGCAATTTTACGAGATCGTCGAATACCTTCAGACGTTGACCGATAAACAAATTTACAAGGATTATAATTTTAAACTGAGCCACGGCCAGCATTTTAAGAAAGAACTACCTTTTGCCGGACTATTGTCCTACGCCGTGCCCCAGGAATCGGACCACATTCTCGTCTGGTTTAGAAAGGAAGCGCCTACTACCGTGACACACATTAACCATGTCGCTGATGGGGTGCGCATCTGGGAGGAAAAGGTGCGGGAATCGGCCTTGCCCTGGGATGAGAGTGATTTAATTTTTATAGATAGTCTTCAAAGATTGATCAATGAGTCACTTTTACATAAAATGAAGGAAAAGCAGGTATTGACCGAAGAGCTTCAAAGTATGAATAATGAATTGGAGCTTTTCACCTTTAGTTTATCGCATGACCTTCGTAATCCGCTCTCCATATTAGGGATGGGCTTACAGTTTTTGCAAGGCTCTGATGAAAACATGACTTCCGAAAAAAGAAAGGAATGGTATCAAAACTTATTACATAGCATTCATAGCATAGAGGATATCATCAACAATATTGTGACCCTCAGTCAGACGAAAATGGCTGCCATGTCAAAGGATCCCATTCCGATGGCCTATACCATTCGGAAATTAGCGCGTGAGATGACCCTATTGCACAAACGGGAAGATTGCGTCTTCCATTTTGGTCAATTGTATCCCGTGTGGGGTGAAAAAAGTGCATTGTACCAGATATTTCTAAATTTACTGGGAAATGCGGTTAAATATTCCGCACCCAATCGGAAGCCGGAAATTTGGATCAATAGCTTCAAGGAGGAGCATCGCGTCCTCTATCAAATCAAGGATAATGGGATCGGCATTCCGGCCAGCACCCTACCTCATGTGTTTGAAATGTTTTCCCGAGCTGAAAATGCACTCGGCCAGCAAGGAACCGGGGTGGGCCTTTCCTTAGTAAAACGTATAGTAGATCGATTGGGTGGGAAAATAGAAATTCGATCCGAAGTGGACAAAGGCACGGAGGTTTCGCTTTCATTTCCATTGGCTGGAGATTTCCCTAATTCTATGCTCACCGATCACCACGACAAAATCACTAATCCGTCGAGCGCTGCCAACTAAATGCCACGCCAGCTGTTCATGTGTTAAAGAACGATAGAAACATATGAATACGATCACCGAATTTGCAGTCAGAGAACCAGGTTTTCTGATGGCCGCATGGTGCAGCACCGACCCCGAATCTCCAACCAGAAAGCAAGAGGATCCGCCGCCGGCAAAACCTGCGCGATCGGATGAGGATCCGGACGCCTCACCGACGCGGAAGCAAGAGGATCCGGCGGATGCGCCGACCCCAAACCCCGTAGAAACCCCCAAGCCTCCGGGTATAAACCGCGAGATCCGCTAGGTAAAATTTGATAAATTGGTAGAAGTCACCATTTTTTCAAAGCGAATACCTGATTGATCAAAAATCGGTGAGATGTGCATTGTTTTTGTTTTCCATGACCTGTATCAAAAAAATAATATAGTCATGGAAAACAACACATTAAACTTACAGCTTACCCAGTACCGAATGGCATTGAAGAATTTTGCGTATAAGTTCACCACAGATCCGGACGAAATTCAAGATTTGGTACAGGAGACACTCATTCGAGCATTGAAACACATGGATCAATTTGTACAGAATCCAAAGATTATCTCATGGTTATTTGTCATCATGCGAAACATCTACATTAATCAGTACAGACATGGACAGCAACGAAGAAAATATGAAAATTATGCGCTTTCTTCCTGGCAGGATTTGGGTTGTCGCGAACCGTTTACCGAGAATACCATTGAAGGTAAACTAATCATTAAAGATGTGCAAAAAGCCCTTTCTCAATTTCCTGAGGACCAATCCAGAATGTTCATGAATTACATTCATGGTTATAAGTACAAAGAGCTCGCACAGCTTTACAGCGTCCCGGAAGGAACCATCAAATCTCGGATTCACATCATCCGCAAAAGTTTACAGAAGAAACTGGCACATTACAGAAATTGATCTCTGGGTCTGTGGTCCGGATCAGTTTTCGAATATGATCACAAAAAATAAGTCCGAAAATGTAGCTACATTTTCCGACTTATTTTTTGGATCCAGGAGCTTATTTAAACTCCACGCACACTTGGATGATTGGGATCATCGTCTGGATCATGACCTAATTCATCCTCTCGATCTAAATCACTATCGAGTGGCTCATCTGCATCATCCAACTGACGCTTAGGGTCCTGATCGAGTTCTCGATCCATGTTTTCACTTCGGTCCAAGATCCGCTCCATTCCCACTCCTCTTTCTTTCGTGCCTTGATGATCTGTTTTCCTGTGAAAATTCTCTGGGGATTCCAGAGAACCTGTTCCTGGGACTTCAGGTGAACCTGAAGTATGCTTTCTGTTCACTTTATTTCTAACGCTCATACTGTTTAATTTTTATAAATGTTACACTTCTATTTAATTTGCTGAATTCTTCCAATGCTTTGATATTTTTTAAGCACTGATATTAGCCTCATTCATGGCTATTTCCGTCAATTTTTCATCGGTTTCCTTTTCCTCACTTAACGTTTGGCCCAAAAGACCGGCAGCTTCGTCATGCTTCATGAGCTTGGCATACGTCACCAAACATCCATAACTCGCAATTTCGTAATGCTCGACTTTTTGCGCTGCAGCGATCAAAGCAGCATCCATGGCCTCATCGCCTTCGAAGCTGTCCATAATTTCCTCCGCTTCATGGAGAAGTCCTGCCATCGCTTTACACTTTTTCCCTCTACCTGAAAGCCCAAAACCCTCCAATACCTGCTGTAGCC
>DASRQK010000206.1:0-3304 GCA_035645875.1 Sphingobacteriaceae bacterium
ACCGTTCCTAAATTACTCTTCGCTAAAGTTTCCGCGATCGCCGTGACCCGGTGCGTGTCTCTTTGCTGCTCCACCACAGTGAGGCAAACCCCATTATGTGATACACTTTGATCGATCTTCAATTCGGAGGAAATAGCCGAACGGAGGGTAAAATGCACGTTACTCCGATCCTTATCTACGGAGATCACCTCACCTAAAGTTTCTATTATACCAGTAAACATTCCTCAATTTACAAAATTACTTGACAAAAAGCAACTCCCTTAATTTAGGCAACGGCCATTTTTCATCCTCCACGATTTGCTCCAATTTATTCAAATGATAACGAATTTGATCAAAATACGGCCTCACTCGTTCATCATAGGCGATCGCCCGGTCCCGCACTGCCCCCATCGCATTGGCCTTCTTGCGTTCCTGTCGCATGGATTCGGTATCCTGTAGAATCGTGTTCACATGCTCAGAAATGCGTTCAATCAAATTGAGCTGTGAAGTGTACGACTGTTCTGAAAGGCCTAAATCCTTTAATCCCCGTACATTTTCGATCAGCGTATTTTGATAATTTATTCCTGCCGGCGCTAACATGCTATTCACGATCTCCCCAATCACTCGGGCTTCGATCTGTATCTTCTTATAATAATTTTCCAATAGAATCTCATGCCTGGCCTCACTTTCTCGTTTTGAGAAAATCCCTAATTTATCAAATAACTGAAGCGACTTATCCTGCATATACACATCCAAAGCCTTCGGTGTCGTTTTGATATTGGACAATCCCCGTTTAGCCGCCTCAATCTCCCATTCCTTGCTGTAGCCATTCCCCTCGAAACGGATCACCTTTGAATCTTTAATATACTTCCGTACCACATTTAGTAGGGCCAAATCCTTTTTTACGCCTTTTTTAATCTGTCTTTCTACTTCTTCTTTAAATAGGATCAATTGATTGGCCACAATGCTGTTCAGCACGATCATCGGGCTGGCGCTATTTTGAGAAGAGCCCACGGCCCTGAACTCGAATTTATTTCCTGTAAATGCAAATGGCGAAGTCCGATTCCTATCGGTATTATCCAATTGAAGCTCGGGGATTTTAGGAATTCCATGCCAGAGCGTTTTTTCGGTTTTTACTTTTTTCGCGACTCGGGAAGACTCCACCTCATCTAATACCGCATTCAATTGACTGCCTAAAAATATGGAAATAATGGCTGGAGGTGCCTCATTCGCTCCCAATCGATGATCGTTGGATGCACTCGCAATCGAAGCCCTCAATAAATCCGCATGCTCATACACCGCCATAATGGTACTCACAAAAAAGGTCAAAAACATGAGGTTTGTCTTCGGAGTCTTCCCCGGTGACAACAGATTCACGCCCGTGTTAGTGACTAAGGACCAGTTATTGTGCTTACCCGAACCATTGATCCCCGCATAAGGCTTCTCATGGATCAACACCTTAAATTGATGGCGCAATGCCACTTGCTCCATGAGGTTTAAAAGTAATTGATTGTGATCAATGGCCAGATTCATTTCTTCGAACATAGGTGCACATTCGAATTGAGAAGGCGCCACCTCATTATGCCGGGTTTTTAATGGGATACCCAGCTTTAAGGCCTCTTGCTCTAATTCCACCATAAATGCCATCACCCGCTCCGGAATACTTCCGAAATAATGATCCTCTAACTGTTGATTTTTGGCGGACATGTGACCAAAAAGCGTACGCCCCGTTAATTGGAGATCCGGTCGTGCATTGAACAGACTCATATCCACCAAAAAATACTCCTGCTCTATACCTAGGGAAGCAGTCACCTTCGTAATGGATTTATCAAAATATTGGGCCACATCTACTGCCGCCTTATCCAGCACATTCAACGCCTTTAATAAAGGTGCCTTGTAATCGAGGGCTTCTCCTGTATACGAAAGAAAAACTGTCGGAATACATAAGGTTTTACTGCCACCTGTTTCATATAAGAAAGCAGGCGATGAAGGATCCCAGGCCGTGTACCCTCGGGCCTCAAAGGTATTTCTAATTCCACCATTGGGGAAGCTAGACGCATCGGGCTCTTGTTGGACCAATGCATCAGCGGTGAATTTTTCGATTCCTATCCCATCTTTATCCGGCTCGAAGAAGGCATCGTGCTTTTCTGCCGTCGACCCAGTCAAGGGTTGGAACCAATGGGTATAATGGGAAGCCCCATGGGAAACAGCCCAACTTTTCATGGCCTGTGACACATGCTCGGCTAAATCATGATCGATCTGTACGCCTTGCTCAATGCTTTGAACTAGGATTTCATAAGCGTTTTTCGGTAAATAGTCCTTCATTTTTGATACGGTCAGTACGTTTTGACCAAAAATGGAGGAATAATTTTCGTTTTCACCCTTTTTTTCGCGGTAATTAGTTCTTGAAAAAGCACTATTTACTAATTTGAATCTAAAATTTGTCATTTATGCGTAGATTTTGGACACAAAAATAAAACAATTCTCAAAAATCTGTTGATTTTTATAAATATTTTTAGTATTTTTTATTAAAGACCTAAATTTAACAAGAATCCACAACGGAATCCACTCCTTTTGCGAAGTAATGTGGGTGAATCGTTGGATGCATTTTTCTGCCGTATCTGCATTTTTCAGACATAATCCTTTCTTAACTTTTTTTTTCGTTTATTTGTACACTGATAAATTGAAAATTATTCCATGAGTTGGTTCAAAAGAAATAAGGTCGGAATCAATACGGCTACAGAACATAAAAAAGAAGCTCCTGACGGATTGTGGAACAAGTGTCCATCTTGTAAGAAGCCGCTTTTAAATTTGGAGCAGGTAGAGAATAAGTATGTCTGCCATTATTGTGGATACCACCTGCGGATCGGATCGGCCGCTTATTTCTCGATCCTTTTCGATGATAATCAGTTTACCGAACTTTTCGCCAATCTTCGCTCTGGAGATCCACTGGGTTTCGAGGATACAAAAAAGTACACCGAGCGCCTGGAGGAGAGCTATGCCAAAACAGGCTTAAATGATGCGATCCGCTGTGCACACGGCCAATTGGACGGACGGGATTTGGTATTGGCCTGTATGGACTTTACCTTTATAGGTGGTTCCATGGGTTCAGTGGTGGGTGAAAAAATCGCCCGCTCCATCGACTATTGTATGGAAAAGAAGGTGCCCTTCATGTTAATTTCCAAATCAGGAGGAGCACGTATGATGGAAGCAGCCTTCTCGTTAATGCAAATGGCAAAAACTTCAGCCAAGTTAGCTTTATTAAGTGAGGCCAAAATTCCTTATATCTGTTTACTCACCGATCCCACAACCGGCGGAGTCACTG
>DASRQK010000207.1:0-3919 GCA_035645875.1 Sphingobacteriaceae bacterium
GCAGCCCTATGGGTTTTCTGCGGCGGTGAGTCGGGATTTCTACCAATCCCTCCAGCAACAAAGCGCTGCAGACAGCGATGATGCTGGTCAGCAATTTTACGCGCCCAGTTATGAGCTGTTGCTGGATCGTGACCTGGCTCATATTCGACCGCGAGCAGCCTCGATAACGCGGAATCAGGCCAGATCGACTTTCGATCCGAGCTTACCTGAGCATACAAATTCAGCTGAAATTCATCGACATCAGCCTCATGTGCATTGGTTCGGACAGGTCATCGAAGCCCAATGGACTGCCATAAAAGCTTTCGATCGTAACATTTTCCGCCAAGCAGCATCTAAACACCAAGCATACTTTGATGCGGATCGTGTCCGGTTCCCACTTCGAATACGCGCGTGGCAGAAGGGCGATCGTTTCAAGCCTTTTGGAATGGGTGGGAAGCAAAAGAAGATCAGCGACCTGTTTACGGCATTGAAAATAGCGCGATGGGAGAAAGAAAACATTCCCATGGTCGTGGATGCTGGAGGGACTATTTTGTGGGTAGCACCCTTTAGGCAGTCATCGGAGTATAATATTTGCGACAAAACTTTAAATGTGCTCACATTATCGTATTTTTGTGAGAATGGAGAACAAGCCACTTTATTTGGAGAACCAATACCTGGGTCGTGACCGGGGCTGGCTAAGCGTGCGCTTGATCCTAGCGCTTTTCTGCTTCGGTGCTTATTATTTGAATCTGGATCGTGCAGTGGACAGCCAATTATTTTTCATCGTTGGAGCGGTGATCGTAGTGGGGTCGATAGGCATGATGTATGTGCTGCATTATCGGATCACGGTCCACCCTGGCAGCTTAGTCCTCAGCGGTCTTTGGACCACCAAATTGGTCAAAATCGATCTGAGCAGTATTCGAAAAGTACAGGAAAAGCCCTATAGTACATTTTTTATCAATAACCCGGTTTACAATTTGCATCAGCGTGGTAAAATACGTTTTTATGCAGGCGGTAAAGGGGCTGTTTGGTTGACCGATAAGGATGGTTTAGTATACATCATCGGGAGCCAACGTAGTCAGGAACTGCTCACCGCCATTAAAAAAGCCAAACAAACGGAGGTGAATTAGAACATGTCATATTTATTAAAATTCTTATTAATCGCCATTGCCATTCTATGGTTACTGCGTGTGGTCGCGCGGTTTTTATTCCCGTGGGCTTTGCGAAAAACGGCGGAGCGTGTGATGAAAGATCAGGGTCAACAGCCTTATGGACGTTCCCCTTTTTCAGGAAACGGCCCCCAACAACCACGCAAGTCTCCAAAACCAGATGGCAAAGTTCGGATCGATTATGTCCCACCAAAGGAAGAACGCAAAGGCCCGCAGAAAGCCGGTGAGTTTGTGGATTTTGAGGAGGTTAAATAAGGGGGGATGTGGTTAAAAACATTACAGCTTTTTAATTTTAAGAATTACAACGAAGCCAAACTCCAGTTTTCTCCAGCTGTGAACGTGTTTACCGGAGAGAATGGAGCTGGAAAGACGAACCTACTGGACGCGATCCATTACCTGTCGCTTTGCAAGATCTATTTCAATCCCATCGATTCCCAGCAAATCAAGCAGGGGACAGACTGGATCATGGTGCAGGGCTCCTTCGAAAAAGAAGAGATAGAGAGCCAAATTTCCTGTAGCGTAAAGCGAAACCAAAAGAAGGTGTTTCAGAAAAACAAGAAGGAGTACCCTCGACTGGCGGATCATATTGGCCAATTTCCTTTGGTGATGATCTCACCTTCGGACACGGGTCTGATAATGGAGGGCAGTGAAGAACGACGGAAATTTATGGATAATGTGATTTCCCAGACCGATTCCCAGTACTTGGATCACCTGATTGCTTATAATCGCTGTCTTTTGCAGCGAAATTCGGTCTTGAAACAAGCCGGCAAAACGGGACGATTGGATCCGAGTTTGCTGGAAGTGTTAGATGCCCAGCTTATTAGCTACGGGGAACACCTGTTTCAGAAGCGAAAGGGCTTTATGGAAGAATTCCTCCCTGAATTTGAGCGGCATTATCATTTTATTTCCAGCGATGCAGAAGCGGTACAGCTCCGATACGAGAGCCAGCTTCAGGAAGCACGTTTTATCGATTTATTGGCGAATTCGGCCGATCGGGATCGGCTGCTGGAACGCACGAACTGTGGAATTCATAAGGACGAATTGGTCTTCAGTATTCACGGCGGTATGCCGCTGAAGAAATTCGGATCCCAAGGCCAGCAAAAATCCTTTTTGATCGCGCTGAAATTGGCCCAATACACCTACCTACATCGGCTGAAAGGGTTTAAACCTTTACTTTTGCTCGATGATGTTTTTGATAAATTGGATGATTTTCGTGTGCGGAAATTGATGGAAATGGTGTCCCACGATGAATTTGGACAATTGTTTATTACCGACACCGAAGCCGACCGGATTATTCGTATCTTTGAGGGAATTGAAGCCGAGGTTCGTTATTTTACCATCCATAAAGGCACAGTCGCTTAATCCATGAGTAAAAGTAGAGGAGAAGATATCCACATCAAAGAGGCCATCAACCAGTTGTTGGATACCTATAAAATACGTAAAAAATTTGATGAAACGGCTTTGATCGCAGCCTGGCCATCGATTATCGGTGCGGGAATTGCCAATCGTACCCAGAACATTTATATTCGGGATCGAAAACTCTTTATCAAAGTAGAGTCAGCTGTGGTGAAACATGAATTGGTCCTCATGCGTTCTCAGATTCTTGCACGTCTAAATGAGCATGTAGGGCAACAGGTGATAGACGAGGTAATCCTCCTATAAAACGGCTTCCAGATCTCCCTTTCCTGCTCGAATGACGTCAAAGCTTCCGCCTGTCAGGTCCACCACCGTCGAGGCCACATGATCGCCGTAGCCACCATCGATTACCACATCCACCAGGTCCCCATATTTTTCATGGATCAATTCCGGATCCGTGCTGTATTCTATGATTTCGTCTTCATCGTGAATGGACGTGGACACGATGGGATTGCCCAGCTGATTTACGATTTGACGTGCGATGTTATTATCCGGAACCCGGATCCCCACCGTTTTCTTTTTTGAGGACAATAGCTTAGGAACTTGGTTGCTGGCATTGAAAATAAAGGTAAAGGGACCGGGGAGTGCCTTTTTTAGTACGCGAAATGTGGCCGTGTCGAAAGGTTTGGTGTATTGAGCAATGTCTGTTAAATCATAACAAATAAAAGACAGATTCGCTTTCTCGGGTTTGATGCCTCGGATTTCACACACCCGCTCGATAGCCTTCTGGTTGTTTATGTCGCAACCCAGACCATACACCGTATCTGTGGGATAGATGATTACACCTCCCTTTTTTAGCACATCCACGACCTGCTGTATGCTCCGCTCGTGAGGATTGTCTTCATATATTCGTAGTAGCATACCTAAATTACAAATGAACTTATAAACCGTTCGCCCTGGCCGTGATTTCGGCGATATCCAAGACTTGGACTTCCTGTTCTTTTTCTTTCACCTTCACACCGTCGTTGAGCATGGTCATGCAGAACGGGCAAGAAGCCGCCACGATTTGCGGATTGGTTTCCAAGGCCTCTTCGATGCGCTCTACATTGATGTCCTTATTCCCCGGCTCCGGTTCCTTAAACATTTGAGCGCCACCGGCACCACAGCAGAGTCCATTGCTCCGACAACGTTTCATTTCCACCAACTGAGCATCCAGCACTTCCAGGGCTTTTCTCGGCGCTTCGTACACCTCATTGGCCCGCCCCAAGTAACATGGATCGTGGTAGGTGATTCGTTTACCTTTAAAGGATTCTCCGCCTTCGGCTTTTAATTTTCCATCATCGATGAGTTGTTGGATCAATTGGGAGTGGTGGATGACATCATAATGACCGCCTAATGCAGGGTATTCGTTCTTA
>DASRQK010000208.1:0-3100 GCA_035645875.1 Sphingobacteriaceae bacterium
ACGGCAAAAAAAAACCACATTCCTGCGGCGTTTCAGAGTGGTCCGCCGGCAGGCACCTATACACATCAACCCGGCCGTGAGCCAGATTATGTAGGCAGCGAAACAACGCAGACACATGATCAGGATCTCCCAAAACCGGAAAACTCATCCGACGATAATCCCCAGTCTGATGTAGATTCGAAGCAGCAGTCAACCCAATAACATATTCATGACACAAGAGCGTATCATTGCCCAAGAGTTGGCATTGACAGATAAACAGGTTAGAGCTACTCTCGCCTTATTGGAAGAAGGAGCCACTGTGCCTTTTATTTCCCGATACCGAAAGGAAGTTACCGGAAGTTTGGATGAGGTTCAAATCACTCATATTCGGGACCGCGCCCTTCAATTGAAGGAATTGGAAAAACGGAAAGAAGCGGTGATCAAATCCATTTCGGATCAAGGTAAACTGACTGCCGAACTGGAACAACAAATCCACGAAGCGGAGACATTGGCCATGGTGGAGGATTTATATTTGCCGTACAAGCCTAAGCGAAAAACCAGAGCGAGCGTAGCCCGGGAGAAGGGACTGGAGTCACTCGCCTTACTCATTTTGGAGCAAGGGATTGACGATATGGAAGCCGCGGCGACCTTTTATATATCCGAGGAAAAAGGGGTAGAAAATGTGGAAGACGCCTTGGCCGGAGCGCGTGATATCATAGCGGAGATCATCAGTGAAGACGTCGGGATTCGTCAACGGATTCGCGCGATATTCATGGAAAAGGGACGCTTTGTCTCACGGGTGATCCCGGGTAAAGAAGAGCAGGCCACGAAATACAAAGATTATTATGAGTGGTCCGAGCCACTAAAAACAGCCCCCTCACATCGCGTATTGGCCATGCGGCGGGGAGAAAAAGAAGAGATGCTTTACCTGGACATTGAAGTGGCCGAGGAAGAGGTTTTACCTATTTTGGACCATCAATTTATTCGAGGGAGCAATGCCACCTCCGCGCAGGTTCGATTAGCGATGTTAGACGGATATAAGCGTTTATTAAAACCTTCCATGGAAACCGAGGTTCGTTTATTTACCCGTCAACGGGCAGATGAGGAGGCGATTCGGGTATTTGCGGAGAACGCGCGTCAATTATTATTGGCAGCTCCATTGGGTCAAAAGCGCATCATGGCCATTGATCCCGGTTTTCGGACCGGATGTAAGGTGGTTTGCTTGGACGAACAGGGAACCTTATTGGAAAATACCACGGTATATCCCCATACTGGGACAGGAAAAGCAGCAGCAGCAGCGCAGACCCTGCGTGATTTTGCGGATAAGTATAAAACAGAAGCGATCGCGATCGGCAACGGCACGGCCGGTCGAGAAACCGAGGAATTCGTGCGAAAATTGGGCTTGAAGAATGTCGTGATCGTCATGGTTAACGAAAGTGGCGCATCTATTTATTCCGCTTCGCCCGTAGCCCGAGCAGAATTTCCGGATCATGATATCACCGTGCGAGGAGCTGTGTCCATTGGTCGAAGATTAATGGATCCTTTGGCGGAATTGGTGAAAATTGACCCTAAATCCATCGGTGTGGGACAATATCAGCATGATGTGGATCAACAAAAATTGCAATTAGCCCTGGACGATACGGTGATGAGCTGTGTCAATGTGGTGGGGGTGGAACTAAATACGGCTTCTAAGCAAGTGCTGGCCTATGTTTCCGGTTTGGGGCCGGCTTTGGCTCAGCACATCATCCATTATCGAAGCGAGAACGGTCCTTTTAAAAACCGCGAATCCTTAAAAAAGGTGCCACGTTTAGGCGATAAGGCATTCGAACAAGCGGCAGGTTTTTTGCGGATCCGGAATGCTGAAAACCCCTTGGATCGTAGTGCGGTGCATCCAGAGCGTTATGAATTGATCGAGAAGATGGCCTTGGATCTAGGTTGTTCCGTGAAAGACCTGATGACCGATGCGGAGCAGCGCCAAAAGATCGATCTGAAGAAGTACGTTTCCGATGAGGTGGGATTGCCCACTTTAAATGATATTTTGGCCGAATTAGCCAAGCCTGGTCGTGACCCACGTGAGCAATTTGAGGCCTTCACATTTACCGATGGCGTCAATGGTATTCAAGACCTGCGCTTGGGTATGCGCTTGCCGGGTATTGTCACGAATATTACTGCTTTTGGAGCTTTTGTAGATATCGGCGTTCACCAGGATGGACTGGTGCACCTGAGTCAGTTGGCCGATCGCTTTGTGAAAGATCCGAATGAAGTGCTAAAAGTGCAGCAAAAAGTGATGGTCACCGTCACAGAAATCGATGTCGAGCGAAATCGCATTGGGCTGAGCATGAAAACCGAAGAGCAGAAAGCCAAAACCAAGGCCAAAAAAGATAAAAAACCAACCAAAAATAAGCCTTTTCGACGTGAACCTAAGCGTGCGGTCAAGGAGCAGGACATGGCCAGTAAGTTGGCCGCATTACAAAACAAATTCGGAGGAAAATTATGAAAAAAACATTAATCTTATTTTTACTAACCGGCCTGCTGGCTGTTGGATGGGGATCAACAGGCGTAGCGCAGGAACAAAAGCCATTGACGTTCGATGATTATTCGAAATGGAATCGGATTTCCAGGGCAGGAATCAGTACGGATGGGCAGTGGATTACGTATACGCAAACTCCAAATGGGGGTGACCTGACGTTATTTATTAAAAATGCGGAGACGGACACTTTATATACGGTGGCGCATTCTAATGGAGCCATTTTTTCCGATGATGCGAAATGGGCTGCTTACACGGTAGGTGTTTCCGCTAAGGAAGCTAAAAAATTACGCGAGGCACGTAAAGATGTGCCTGCGACCGGTGTATTATTGAATTTGGCGACTGGAGAGAAGCAAAGCATGGAGAATATCAATCGGTATGCTTTCTCCAACGATTCTAAGCATTTTGTAGTGCACCGTAAAAAGGCTGCCGATGACAAATCCAAACATTCGGGAACCGATTTGATCCTGAGAAATTTGGAGGATGGTCAGCTACTTAATATCGGAAATGTGAGCCAATTCGCCTTTAATCAAGCAGCCAATCGCCTCGCCTATACCGTCGATGCGGATGCCATGATTGGAAACGGCCTGTACG
>DASRQK010000209.1:0-2199 GCA_035645875.1 Sphingobacteriaceae bacterium
GGCAGCGGCACCTTCAGCATCCACTGTTGTGGGCTGAGATGCGTTTTCCTTGGCCCGAGCAGCCAAAGAACGGTCGATGTTCTCCAACATCGGATAAATGTCGTAGTTATCATAGGTCTCCCAGAACTCCAGTTTGGCGGAACCTTGAAGTAGTTTCCGAACCCGATCCTCGTCGGTTACACCCGGAAGTTCGATCATGATGCGGTTCGTACCCGGTTGTAACTGGATGTTTGGAGAAGTTACCCCAAATTTATCAATACGGGTGCGCAATACCTTATATGTATTGTCTACTGCACTTTCCGATTCACGTTTCAGGTAATTCAGCACCTGATTATCCGTACTGTTCGCCTGTATATTGGCTGCGTTATCCTTCGTAGCAAAGAAATGGGCCAATGGTGTGTTCGGGCTCAGTTTCTTGAACTCGTCTACGAATAGATCCACGAAAGATTCCTGGCTGGTTTTTGTGCGCTGTTCGGCATTGTCCAGTGCCTGATTAAAGTTTGGATCGTTTGGACTATCCGCCAAATTTTTCACCAATTCCTTTAGGGACACTTCCATGGTCACGTTGATGCCACCTTTCAGGTCCAATCCCAATGCGATTTCATTCGCTTTGGCTTCCCTATAGGTAAAATTGGCGATTCCCAAATCATAGACAACCTCGCCGGCCATGGAGTCCAGATATGCTTTTTCACGTGCGATGTCTCCCTGCGCATAGGCAGCCGCATCACGTTCCACCTTACGGTTGACAAATGTAAATGATAGGGAGTAAAGACACGCGAGCGTGATAATTACCACCAAAAAGTTAATCAACCCTTTTCCTTGCATTTTCTTTTCTGATTGTTGTTAGTTATCGTAAATTATCGTCTTTTCAATTTTGTTCGAAGACCGGTCATAGGGTCCCCCCACAAGATCGGCAAAGGTAAATTATTTTTTTGGATTTCTTGCAAAAAAGACAAAAAACAGTTATCTTTGCCTCGCAAATAAGTAACCTCTTGACATATTTGCTATGCATACAAACCCACATAAATTTGTAGCTGAAGGACTCACCTACGATGACGTATTATTAATCCCCGCTTATTCTGAAGTTTTGCCTCGTGATGTGGACACATCCACCTGGTTAACCAAAAAGATCAGGCTCAAAATCCCCTTAGTTTCCGCAGCCATGGATACGGTGACCGGGGCTGACCTGGCCATTGCCATCGCGCAGGCCGGAGGATTAGGCATGTTACACAAAAACATGAGCATTGAACAGCAAGCGGCTGAAGTCCGCAAGGTGAAGCGCTCAGAAAGTGGCATGATCCAAGATCCATTGACCCTGAATGAAGAGGCCGTGGTGGGAGATGCGTTTCAAATCATGCGTGAAAACAGTATTGGTGGTATACCGATCATAGATGCGAATGGTAAATTGGTGGGAATTGTCACGAATCGGGACCTTCGTTTTCAAAAGGATATGACCCGTCCCATCCGTGAGGTGATGACGCATGAGCAATTGGTCGTCGCGCCCCTTGGCACCGATTTGGAGCAGGCCGAAGCCATTCTACAAAACTACAAAATCGAAAAACTTCCGGTCGTCGATCCCGATGGAATCCTGCGCGGATTGATTACCTTTAAAGATATCCAAAAATTCAGGCATTATCCCAATGCTGCCAAAGACAGTCATGGACGTCTTCTGGTCGGTGCTGCGGTAGGGGTGACTCACGACACCATGGAGCGGGTCCAGGCCTTGGTGACTGCCGGAGTAGATGTGGTCACGATCGATACGGCACATGGTCATTCAAAAGGAGTGATCGACAAATTGAAAGAAGTTAAACAAGCTTTTCCTGAATTGCAAGTCATCGTGGGCAATGTGGCGACCGGCGCAGCGGCTAAAGCTTTAGCGGAAGCCGGAGCCGATGGAGTGAAAGTTGGGATTGGCCCTGGATCCATTTGTACTACCCGGATCATCGCTGGGGTGGGAGTGCCTCAATTGTATGCGGTATACGAATGTGCCAAAGCCTTGGAAGGCACTGGGATTCCGGTTATCGCCGACGGAGGAATTAAGCAAACCGGAGACATCCCAAAAGCGATCGCAGCGGGAGCCAGTACCATTATGGCCGGTTCGCTTTTCGCGGGCGTGGAAGAAGCTCCCGGTGAGACCATCATCTATGAAGGACGGAAATTTAAATCGTATCGCGGAATGGGCTCCGTGGAAGCCATGGA
>DASRQK010000210.1:0-3521 GCA_035645875.1 Sphingobacteriaceae bacterium
CAGTTCTTGGTCCCGGACTGCGGACATACGATATGATGCTCCTCGATAATGCTTTTCAATCTGGCCAGATCATCGTCATTCAGAGCCGCATCCATATCACGTTGGAGCTTCTGCGCCTCCTCCTGCTTCCCGTCCGCCTCATAACGCGCGATCTGCTCCTCGATCAATTGATCCGCCCGGTAACGCTTTTTCGAATCTTTATTATCGATCATGGGATCATTAAAACCATCCACATGCCCCGATGCCTTCCAAATAGACGGATGCATAAAGATCGACGAATCCAAGCCGACGATATTTTCGTGAAGCCCTACCATGGACTTCCACCAGTATTGTTTGAGGTTGTTTTTTAACTCCACCCCTAACTGACCATAATCATAAACAGCGCTCAGGCCATCATAAATCTCACTGGAAGGAAACACAAAGCCATATTCTTTGGCATGTGAAATCACATTTTTGAAAAAATCGTCGTTTTGCTTACTCATAGCCGCAAAGATACTTAAAAGATTAAAGATTTAAGAACAAGGAACAAAGACAAAAAAGAGCAAAGATTTAAGGAGCAAAGACAGAACCTGCTTGTTAAGTAAACACCATTCGGTTCATGTAGGATGAGTTTTAATCGTTTAATCTATTTTCAACATCCATTTGCTGATGAAGTATTCTTATGATTTCTATTTTATTTCTTTTCAAGTTAATTCGATAGAAAATGAAATGAGATTTCACTCTTGATCGGAAGTAACCCTTTTTGATATACTTGTAGGTCATCATTCTGAAACGTATTTTTGATGAATATTTTCCAAGAGTTTTTCTCTACTGAAATTTTTTACAAAGCCAGACTTTTCTCCTTTTTTGAGTTCATTAATGAGTTCTGATTTTCTGGTTTCTTCATGTTCGAACATTCTCAAAGCAGCTCTCACAACTTCGCTTGTAGATGAAAATTTCCCAGTTTGAACTTGTTCTTTGATGAACTTGTCAAAATAATCACCGAGTAATATTGAAGTATTTTTTGCCATAATCTTACCTTTAGACTCAAAAACACCAAAACTTGGTACTATGTGCAAGTTTTTTTGAATAAAACAGTAAAAACTGTTAGGATGAAAGGACGAAGATCGAAGATTTGTTCGTGCATATTTATCGGACAACGGTTCAAGCGGTTCGATCAGTTATAAAAACAACATCATGGATATTCCGCCGCTGAACTTCACCCATGCTGTCCGACTTCGAAATGGAAGATAAGAGAACTATTGGGAAGTAATGATTATACAGGTAAGTGTGATACACTGTTTCTTCTAATCCGAAAATGTCCGGACATTTTCGGATTAGAGGTTTTGCCGTTTACGATATGCCTGCGATTCGTCGAAACACCTATATCAATTCCCTGACCTGCTGGCTGGCGTTTTTATTGTCGACTTTGTTAATGATGTGGGTGATGATGCCCTGCTCGTCGATTAGGAAAGTGCGGCGGGTAGTGCCCATGTATTTTTTGCCCATGAATTTCTTTTCGCCATAGACGCCGTAGGCTTGGACAATGGCTTTGTCTTCGTCGGCCAGAAGGGTAAAAGGCAGATCGTATTTAGCGATGAATTTTTGATGGGATTGCTGCGAATCCGTGCTGACTCCGATGACCTCCAGGCCTTCGGCTTGTAGGGACTGGTAATTGTCCCTGAAGTTACAGGCTTCGGTGGTGCAGCCGGGCGTGTTATCCTTTGGGTAGAAGTAAAGAATTACCTTCTTCCCCTTAAAGTCCTGAAGAGAGACTTCTTCTCCATGCTGGTTCAGGCCTTTGAATGCCGGTGCCTGATCTCCGGGTTTTAATTCGATAGGGTCCATCTGATAAATATACTAAAAATTTCTCACTTTTTCAAATTTTACTCCATTTCCAAAGCCTTGTCGCAAATCGTTTTATCGTGTAAAACTGGCCTCATAGACGGCTTCATTGCCTTTGCCATCCTTCACTTCCAGTCGGAATTGGTGTCTACCAGCGGGTAGGCTACGATCAAAAGTATGCCAAAGCGCGCGGTTTTTAGGGTCGTATTCCATCAGCACCCAGTTTCCGTCGATGTAGCCGTGATAGGAGGCGATGCCCGACAGGTTATCCGAGATTTGGAAACGGATACGGGATTGTCCGGACATGTTTCGGCCTGAACTGATATTTTGGGGACGAATGACAGGTGGCACCGTATCCACGGAGATGTAAAAACTGCCGAAGCTGCGTGCCTGGGTGGTGACGTAACCGTTCTCATACTGTCCGCCCATGGATCCACCGCCTCGGGCGTTGACGATGAGTGCCTTGGATTGAAGGTGTGGGGGCAGGCTTTCATCCGCCCGAATCCGGAGTTGGTAGGCGCCGGCCAGGGGGGTGAGGTTATTATGAACGTGCTGGACGAGGGAATAGCCCTGGTCCGGGCGAGCTCCCTGGGAATAATTAAAATACAGGTCGTCGTACAGGATGTTTTCAGGTAGACGAATCTGTAGGTTATCGGCTTCGTATTGGTTTTCCCCGTTATAGCGGAACCAGGTCGTGCCGGTTTGTGCCGCCCGATCGGGGCGGTAGGACGGATCCTGGCGAACAGGGATAGAAATTTGACTGGTATTCCCATGAACGTCCCGTACACGGTAGCTTAGCGTACGGGTAGATTGGGCAGCGCCGCTCCAATCGGTAGCCAAATCTATGCTGCCGTCTCCTTTCAGTTCGTAGAAAATATTCACCGGATTATTGGGGTCTTTGAACGATTTTTGAATGCGTGTTCGATTTTTGATGAAATGCGGATAATCGGTATAGGAATGAATGGAACCTGAGGTCGCGAAGGAAAGCCGCTCGAATACCACCGTGCTGATCGGATCTCCATCCAAGAGCAGCTCGATGCTGTAAACGCCATGGCTAAAGGAGGTACCATTATGCCGATCGATGGTTTGAATACCTACCCCAAAACGTCCATTGACCGGAATGGGGCTGTTGCGCTCTAAACGGTATTGTCCCGAAGCCGAGGAAATGGGTTTAAAATGCCTTCTGGGCGTATGCTCATTGAATACATCCTGCTCGAGGTCGTAGATGGTGATTTGTTGGATCAATGGGGGAATACGATCTGGAAAATGCAGGCCAAACAGTTGCGTGTTTATGGGGTCCTGAGTTTCAGTGTCCCGGATCTCAAAATGCAGATGGGGCCCTTGGGAGCCCCCGGTATTGCCCGCCAGACCGATTCTGGCTCCTTTGGCGACCGGAAAATCGCCAGGTTCCAATTTGATATCCACCTCGAAGCTTTTCTGCCGGTATTGTTCCTCCCGTACGCGAGCCTCGTGCTCCGGTGTGAATCGATCCATGTGTAAATAGACGCTGGTAAAACCGTTCGGGTGATCGATGTAAAGCGAGTGCCCGCCACCGCCTCCCTGAATCCGCAAGCGGGAAATGTATCCTTCGGCCACCGCATAGAGGGGCAATCCCACCCGCTGTTGGGTACGGTAATCATCCCCTGCATGGAAGTGGGTGGAACGCAGTTCGCCAAAAGTACCCGAAGCCTGGTGCG
>DASRQK010000211.1:0-6479 GCA_035645875.1 Sphingobacteriaceae bacterium
AGCCGACCTTAAGTTTAAGGGACGTGGTGTAGGCAAAAGTTTAGTGCTGGCGGCGGTGGATTATGCACGAGAAAAGAAGGTCAGTATCATACCGCTGTGCCCTTTTGCCAAACGAGTCTTCGAAAAATCTGAAGATCTGAGAGACGTTTTATAATCCGTCGGTTTTTTGAGCTGGCGCGCACGTCGGGTTTAATCCCAACGCCAATCTCCTCCAATGCGAAGGGACTCTTCCAGGTTATTGTCTAACATCATTTGCCGTATGGCATCATCTTCCAGACGTGGGACAGGAATTTGTTCGGCTTGGGCCAATCCAAAAGCGAGCATGGCACCAAAACGCACCGTGTTCCTCATCTCATCATCATTTACCAGTGAAAACACATCGCAATCGGCATGATAGCAATTCAAGGCTTCGCGGCTCAAGCTCCCTCCTGCGGCACCTCCCGTAGGGATTCCCTGAAGCATAAAGGGTTGGTGATCGCTGTATAGACCCGCTCTCGGGTTAAATTGATTTTTAAAGTTCGCATTGACCGCTATGACTGCGTCTGAGATTTGGCTAAATAGTGCACGTGCCTCTGCTCGAGTCGCAGTAAAATGCTTGGGATCATTGGTCATGTCAAAATTAAGCATGAAGCGAATTTGGTCCAATTCCTCACGTGCCTGAGCCGCCTGCACATAGGCCTTGGATCCGAGCAAGCCCTGCTCTTCTCCCATGAAAAGCACAAATTCCACGGTGCGTCGCGGCTTTAAATTCAAGGCTTTGAAGGTGCGCGCCATATCGATCACCGAAAAAGAGCCCAGGCCATTATCCACCGCTCCAGGAGATAAATCCCAGCTATCCAAGTGGCCTCCCACTACGATTTTTTCTTGGGCCAAATCGCTTCCTTGAATCCGAGCGACAATATTTCGAGCCTTCATTTTTCCGGTGCGATTCGACATGTTCACATCCGCACTTAATTTTTCCCCTGTCGCAAGGCGTTCTTTTAAGGCCATCCCATCTTCCAATCCCACGCTCAGTGCAGGAATAGGAAGTAAGGTGCCGTCAATGGAGGCCGTTCCCGTCAATAGTGTACCACCAGCGACTTGATTGAACAATATAATGCCCTTGGCCCCGTGTTGTATGGCCAAGGTTACCTTGGCAGAGCGGTGAATGTTCCGGGTCCCCTCCGGACTGCCCGGCAAAATCCCCAAAGCCGCCAACACGACTTTGCCACGGACCCGATTTGGATCAGCCAAATAATCTTCTTCCAGTCCATTTCCCATGTCCACCAGTTCACCGCGCAACTCGGCATGTGCTGGGGTGAGGGCCAAGGCCACAGCTGGAAGAGCGTTCGAAGTCGAGCCATGATGAATATGAAGGTCCATGCGCTCTCGGATCCAGCCGTTCACTTCAAATTCTTGAAAACGCACATCGGTAAAGCCATACGATTTCAGCAGATCGAAAACATACTGTTCCGCCTTCGCACCATTTTCTGAAGCTGTAAGCCGATGGCCAATTTGATCAATAGACTCACCCAAGCGCTGGTAGGCCTCAGAACGTGCAGTCACTTCTTGATCAATCTGCCGAAACACAGTCACGAGATCGGGATCTTGGGCAGGTCGACTGGCTCCCAATCCTAAAGATACGAACATGAAGGTGGCGAATACATAAGGCCATCCCACTTTCTTTTTCAGTAAGTGCTGACTCATAATGGGTGTGTTTTGGGTTAAAATTTTAATATTGTTCTAAGCAGCCTCTTCTTCTTTTTTAGGGAAGATGAGTGAGGCGACTACACTGAGGGTCAATATACCTAAAATTACGATCAATGAATGCATCGTGGTGAAACCCCAATCATGAAGCCAGTTATGAAGCAGCATTTTCGCGCCGATAAACACCAGCAGAAAAGATAAGCCCGTCTTCAGGTAATGGAATTTATGAATAATATTGACCAGCAGGAAAAACATCGATCGCAAGCCCAGGATTGCAAAAATATTCGAGAAAAACACGATATAGGGGTCTTTGGTGACCGCAAAAATCGCCGGGATGGAATCCACGGCAAAGATAACATCGGTAAATTCAATCACTAACAAGACCAAAAATAAGGGCGTAATGTACTTTTTGCCGTTTTCCCTATGAAAGAATTTTCCGGCTACAAAGTCTGGGTAGACTTTAAAGTATTTGGATGCAAATTTGACCACCGTGTGGTTTTTGGGGTCTATTTTTTCGTCTTGATCCTTATTTAAGAACATCATAATCCCCGTATACACCAAGAAGAAACCAAACACGTAAAGGATCCAGCCGAATTTACTGATCAATGCTGCTCCGATGAAGATAAAGATAAAACGCAGCACGATGGCACCGATAATACCCCAAACCAGGACTTTGTGGTAGTATTTCGGATCCACCCCAAAGGAACTAAACACCAGTACCATCACAAATATATTATCGACCGATAAGGCATATTCGACCACATAGCCGGTGATGTACTCCAAGGCAAGGTTGTTCTTATACAGGCTTAAACTGGTGGCAAAATCCCCCGGGATTAAAGTGATATTATGTAGGTGTTGTTCCGTGATGGCCACCAAGTCGTCATAATTTTCGATGTTATGGAGTTCATGCCCCCAGGTTCGGAGCAGAAAATAAAACAAAATCGAGAAGCTCACCCAGACACTACTCATAATAGCAGCCTGCTTCAGGCTCACTGTTTTATTACCCTTGCTAAATAAACCCAAGTCTATGGCCAGCATGAGCACAATAAAAATGATAAACCCTCCAAAAAACAGTATTTCGTTACTCATATTATTTTGTTCGCTCTGTGGTAAACTTCACTAATTGTTCCAGACCGTCGCGGAATTCATTTGCCGGGAAGGCCGACAGGATTTCAAACGCTTGATCCTGATAGTCTTTCATACGCTTTTGCGCATATTCCAGGCCGCCACTTTGACGCACAAACGCGATCACTTCCCGAACGCGCTCAGTGTCTTTATTGTGATTCTTAACCAGGTTAATGATGCGTCTACGCTCACTTCTGGTCGTTTGATGCAGGGCATGGATCAATGGCAGGGTCATTTTCTTTTCCTTAATGTCATTGCCGAGCGGTTTCCCCACATCATCCATACCGAAGTCGAACAAATCGTCTTTGATTTGGAAAGCAATACCCACTTTTTCTCCAAACAATTGCATCCGGGCGGTGGTTTCCTCGTCGGCTCCTGCTGCTGCCGCTCCACAGGCACAACACGAAGCGATTAGAGAGGCGGTCTTTTGTCGGATAATTTCAAAATAAACTTGCTCATCGATATCTAGACGACGTGCTTTTTCTAATTGTAGAAGCTCCCCCTCTATGATCTGCTGTACGGCATTGCTCACAATCCCCAACAGATTGTAATCTTTATTCTCCACCGCGAGCTTCATTCCTTTGGCGAGCAGAAAGTCACCCACCAGTACGGCTACTTTATTTTTCCATAAGGCATTGACCGAAAAAAAACCTCTGCGCTGATTCGCATTATCCACGACATCATCGTGCACCAAGGTGGCCGTATGTAATAATTCTACCAAAGCCGCTCCCCGGTAGGAGGCGTCGGTAATGCCACCACATAGACCCGAGCTGAGAAAAACAAACATGGGACGCATCTGCTTCCCTTTTCGTTTCACGATATATCCGGTGATCCGATCCAGTAAGGGCACCGTGCTTTTCATGGAGGACTTAAATCTGTCCTCGAAGATGGTCAGTTCTTTGGAAATGGGTTTTTGTATATCTTTCAGTCTGGACATGTGTTGATGACCTGCTTTGATGAATTTCAAAAATTCTGCGAAAGATAGCAAGATAATTGCATTAGCTTAATTATTTAGCTGAAATTATTTCTACGATTTTTAGCTACTTCCTCCAACTCCTCATACCATTCAGCTCCATACTTGCGGATGAGCGGTTCTTTTAGAAATTGGTAGACCGGCATTTTCAATTCTTTTCCCAATGCGCATGCGTCGCTGCAAATATGCCAACGATCGTAATGTAGCATGTCAAATCCCGGATAGGCCGTGACGCGAATCGGATACATGTGACATGATATCGGCTTTTTCCAATGTACCTCGCCCTTTTCATAGGCTTTTTCAATGGAACACTTGGTGATTCCGTTTTCCCAAGTAACAAAAGCGCATTCACCCTGTCCACCGACACAAGGTGTAGTCAAATCACCGTCCAGATCAACCACGGAAGTGCCATTTTCCTCAATCGTCGCGACGCCTTTTTCGGTCATATAAGACTTCACCAGGGGGTAAACCTCATCTAAAACAGCTCGCTCGTGCTCTTCCAATGGCGCTCCTGCGTCCCCTTCCACACAGCAGGCCCCTCTACACTTGGACAAGTTACAAACAAACTCCTCCAACATTAATGCTTCACTGACCAACACAGGCCCGACCTCGATCATTGTGGCACGGTAATTACTCATGATATATTTTAAAAAAATTAGTTAGGGCAGGGGCTGACCTAAAGGATATTTTAGGCCCGTTGCCTTGGTTAATTCCAAATAAACAGAACCAACCAAAATTTCTACTTGGGCCCTGACCGGAATACGATTCCCATCATTGGTCACCCACAGGTACATTTTACTGTCCTTCTTAAACACGCGCCCAGGCTTTAGCTCAGGGCTGAATTTTAAACATTCAAGTGGACCCAATGCGGTCTCAATAGTTTCTGTCCCGATATATTCAATGCCCAATGTAGCAATCTCATCGTTCAAAAAATAAGAAAGCTTAAATGATTGTCCCGGTTTAACGCGGTTCAAATCCAAATTCCGAGCAAAGTAATAGGCCGAAACCAAATCGAAGGTCTGTCCCGTTGGGCTGCTAAAGGTACCCTTATTGCCTTCCACTTTTCGATTCCCATGATCAAATCGAACCACATCGGTCCGCCTATATTTTCCTTCTCGAATATTCTCCGTATAGAAAAACGGCAAAAAGCTTTTGGAATCAATGTACGAGTTGTAGCGATTGTCCACCGGAAACAACACACCAAAAGCATTGGAGGTCTTTCCCCAAGCAGATAGGTGAAATGCGTGTGGTGTACTAAATTGTAATTCAGAATCCTTCACGCTCAGCACAGCATCTGCTGCAGTGACAAAACCATACCTTAATTTATAATGCAACTCCTCGCCTGCTTGAAAGGATGACTCCGGCTTGAATGGTAGCGATTGAGCCTTTAATCCAGATGCCCCATAAACCATCCCAACTAATATAGCCAAGTAAACCTTTATCATGGAGTAAGCTGCATGTCTTTCTTGCTTCATATTCATATCATAATCCTGTGATTTCCCCTATATAAAGACAAAAAAGATGCCGATTTATGCATATGATTAGAAGTGAAGTATTCGTTTAAGCTTTACGTTTATATACGGGTACGGTCGAGCAGGGTTCTCCGTACATAATACTTTTAGCCACTTTGCTCAATTCAATTGTAAATTTTACAAAAGCAGATTCTGGGATCGACTCATCACCACAACCCTTTACCACGACACGCTCATCGGTAAATTGCTCCATATCCAATCCCGCCAAGGCCCGTTCGAATAAAAGCGTCTCCAATACCGCTTCATCCCCAAAAACAACTTCCCGTGCAAAGGGTGCTAAGCGATTCGCCAAAAGCATATACGCCCAAGTAGGAACAATGGCATCCGCCGAACAGGTTATCGCTACATAAGCATCCTGATAGTCAGACCAATCGTGATTCTTCACAAATTCCCTAAAGTCCTTTTCTTTCAGGATCAAACCATGAAACAGATTATCCTTAATGTCATAAACGATTCGCTTGCCCTGTGGGTAAAGGCTGGCCAAATCAAAAGTGACCAATCCACTCTGAGCGACTTTATTTACAATCTTTTCTTGAACTTCCATACACCTCTCCTTTCAATGAAATAAAAAACCGGATGCACCATTGGGGTCCATCCGGTCGTAAAGTTACGAAAAATATGCTTAAAAGAATCGAGCTCTATTGTCTACGACCTCAGCTTTCTCGGTCAAAGCCCTGAACATCAATGACCATACACGCTGTGCGTGTCCCTGTGCCATCGTCTGTTTTTGCTCACTTAAATCGGCAGGAACTTCTGGATTGACAAAACCGGCTACTTCCACGATATATACCCCCTGATTACCTTCTACGGGTTTGGATGGTTGACTCACTTCAGAACCGAAAACCGTACCCACTACTGCGGGCTCCATGGCTACAGCAGGGATGATTGGGTTGGACAAGGTCACGTTCTCAGCTAAAACAGATGTAGTGCCTAAACGCTGTGCAATCGCTTCCAAGTTTCCTCCTGCTGAAACAGCTTCAGATGCCTGAGTGATCAGCTGATTCGCTTTCACCATATTTCTCACTGGAACGGTGATCTGATCTTTAACAGCGTTTAAAGGAAGCTGGCCCTCAGGGCGCACGTCTACCACTTTAGCGACAATGTATTTGCTATTATCCTCTGATTCATATATACGATCCGAAATATCGCCCACCTTAGCATCA
>DASRQK010000212.1:0-5381 GCA_035645875.1 Sphingobacteriaceae bacterium
AAGAATACGGCTGCGACTCCTCCGAGCACACCTTCCAAGCCATTCGGTGCGAAGGGTGTCCAATTTTCCGGTTTGACAAAGAAAGCTCCTCCAATGATGACAAAGAGAATGACACCTACCTTAATAATCACCATAATATTACTGGCATTCCGAGACTCCTTGATTCCTACATAGACCAGCCATGTGACAAAAAATGTAATCAGACCAGCTGGAAGATCGAAAATAATCGGAATGTCTCCTAAACGAGGGGCACTCTCATACGCGATGACAGCTGTTTGTTCCACTTGGGAAAGTGCTTCCACTCCCTGTGTTTGTAGTTTTTCGTACGCCTCGATGGCATAGGATGGGGCCATCGTCAGCCAACCCGGGACTGTGATGCCGAATCCGGCCAACATGCTGACAAAATATTGCGACCATGCGATGGCCACCACCATATTGGATACGGCATACTCTAATATCAGTGCCCACCCAATAATCCAAGCAAAAAGCTCACCGAAGGTGACATATGCATAAGTGTATGCACTCCCGGAAACTGGGACGGTACTGGCAAACTGTGCATAGGATAGTGCTGTGAAAACACACGCAAATGCGACAAATACAAAAAGCAGTGAAATCGCGGGGCCGCCATTATAGGCTGCCAGGCCGATCGTACTGAAAATACCCGCTCCGACAATCGCCGCAATACCGAAGGAAACAAGATCCCTAACGCCCAATACTTTGGACATGGAACTCGCTTCCGATTTAGCCGCAGTGTCCATGATCTGAGCTACGGTTTTCTTTCGAAATAATTTGTTAGACATACCTGGTTAGTATATTTTTTGGCTTAAAAGCTAAATTAGAAAATGTTGTGGTTTCAAACTTAGACAAAATAGTTTTATTAGCAAATCGATATTCAAATAAAAGTGATATTAAGGAATTGTTAATCAGCTATGGATTCGAATAACGCCTTGTATTCAGGTCTTAGGATTTTTCTGTAAAACACTAACTGTTCACTAATCTGTGATTGCAGTAAATGTTGGGGACCCAGCGGCCATACTCGACGACAGATTTGTATCAAGGCATACGCCACCTGTGACAATTCCCGATAACTACTTAGGTAACGTGCCTCTATAAATTGATCCAGAAATCTAAACAATGTATCGGGGTCGGGCATTTCGCAAATTTCCAAAAACCTCCGAACCGTTGATCGATCTACCGCCATGAGTTCACGGTAGAAATGGTCTTCATGAAGCGCGTCATCGCTGAGCAGTAAATGATCCAGCATAAGCTCTAATGCGATGTGAGAAAGAAATGAAGATCGAATGGGAGAATCTGCGACCACGGGATCGAACCTTAAACGCAGGGCATGCGTGTGTTCATAGAAGAAAGGCAAATTATGAAATACCCGATCAGCCTCCACATGATGTTTCCAGCCTGCATATAAACTTTCTAATTTGGGGTTATTCAAAAATTGGCGCTCAAAACGCTCCGGTTGCAGACGGACACGCTTATCCGCATTCTTCAAAAAATCGGGCAAAACACACCCCAAAATCAGTTCGGGATCATGGCTGTATCGATGAAAATAGTAATGGGCTAAAAAATTCATCTATATTTCCATTATATTTGTGCCTTTGTTAAGGATTTAAAGGTAATTAAATAAAATGAATTTTATAGAGGAATTACGCTGGAGAGGGATGTTGCAGGATATGATCCCGGAAACCGAAGAAATGTTGCTTAAAGGTTCGACTGCCGGCTATATTGGGTTCGATCCTACCGCTGACTCATTACATGTGGGCCACCTCACTCAGATTATGACCCTGATTCATTTTCAAAATGCTGGCCATAAACCGATTGCTCTGGTGGGTGGAGCGACGGGCATGATCGGTGACCCGTCCTTTAAATCTGCCGAACGTAACCTCTTGGATGAAGAGACTTTACAACATAACGTGTCCTGCTTACAGAAACAATTGAGCAAATTCTTGGATTTTGGCGAAGGTGCCGATAAGAAAGAGAATGCGGCCCAACTCGTGAATAACTACGATTGGTTCAAACAGTTTTCATTTCTGGAATTCATCCGGGATGTGGGCAAAATGATTACCGTCAATTACATGATGTCCAAAGACTCCGTCAAAAAACGACTCGAAGGGGAAAGCGGCCTATCATTCACTGAGTTTTCATACCAACTCATTCAAGGCTACGACTTTTACTACCTGTGGAAGCATTACGACTGTCAAATCCAAATGGGTGGTTCGGATCAATGGGGCAATATTATTACCGGCGTGGAATTTATCCGCCGTCAAGCGGGAGAAAGTGCTTATGCGCTTACCACACAATTGATCAAGAAAGCAGACGGACAAAAATTCGGCAAAACAGAAGATGGTGCAGTCTGGCTCGATGCGAAACGAACATCACCCTATAAATTCTACCAGTTTTGGCTGAATGCTTCGGATGAAGATGCCAAAAGTTGGATCAAAATTTTCACCCTAAAGAGTCGCGAAGAAATAGAAGCGCTGATCGCAGAACATGATCAAACGCCCCACCTTAGAATCGTTCAAAAAGCACTGGCAGAAGACATCACTGTGCGCACCCATTCGCAAGAAGATCTGGAAACCGCCATTAAAACTTCGGAATTCTTGTTCGGAAATGGCTCGCTGGACTTCCTCCAAGGCATGTCACATGAGGCTGTATTGGATGTGTTTGAGGGTATTCCTCAATTCATCATCCCTCGAAAAGAATTAGAAGCTGGCATACCGATTCTGGACCTATTAGCGGTTTCTACTTCGGTTTTCTCCTCGAAAGGTGAAGCCAGAAAAATGCTCCAGGGAGGCGGTGTCTCTCTAAACAGGGAAAAATTGACCGATATTGATCAAGTGGTCTCCAATTCTGACCTGATCAATGATCGATATTTAATCCCACAGCGAGGCAAAAAGAACTTCTATTTAATCGAAGTGGCGGACTGATTTTTTGGCATCAGAATCCGATCGGTGAATATCCGGTCGTATTAAAAGAAAAACCGTTATCATTAATATCCGTAGCTACCATACTTGTGGTGTTTCTTCCTCTTTTGTCCTTGGCTTCCATTTTCAAGAGTAATCCCCCGACTTCGCTACCCATTTGTGGCATGGTCCCATTGTTCCGCATCAATGTCGAAAAAGCAGACAAGAAATGTTCGCCTGCTATTCCCAGCTCCTTGGTGAGCCACACCTTCACCGTGCCATCGTCTGTGGTCATCTCATATATATCACAGGCATAATTCAGAACACGCTCTGTCCCTACTTTTTTAAGAGTAAAATCCGTCGCTTCATTTTCCTCCAATTCGGCTTGTTCCGCCGCGGCCTCCAAAATTTGATCAGTCACCCCACTGCCGATTGACATATACTTCTGCTCCTCCATCATAAAAGTAGTCATATGGCTTCCATCCAAAATCATAAACATCGCTATACTGCCATTAGATTCTGTGCTCATGCCCATGTAATCACCTTTTCCCATAGCCATACTCATATGCACCGGTTTACTGTTCGGCTTATCTTTCAGGGCGTAAGTAATGGCCATGTCGAACTCATACAGCTCCTTGATTTCAGCCGGTTCCCCTGAGCCCCTGAAAATACGGCTCATGGCCGACATATCGGAAGACCCAGCAGCAGCAGGTGAATTCACTTTCGGGTCACCAGCATTCCCCGCCCCCTTCACTGCCTCATCAGCGGATTGCTCTACTTTATCAAAGCCCTTATTGATGGCTTGGTCAATCTTTCTTTCAGCGCGGCGACTGGCTTGTTCTTCCACTTTCTTCTCGATCTTTCGCCCCAGATTCTTCCAAATTTGTGCATCGGAGGTCATGGGTTCACAAATAAACAAAACCACCAATAGTGGATATAGGACCTTATAGTTTGCTTTCAGTATGTTCATCATGCTTTATTTTTAGTATAATTGGAAAAATAATTTGTTAACTCTCTCATAGATGATCTATCAAATATCAGTTAACCAATGAATTAAACCAAGCCGCTTTTTACCAATGGTCCCATATCACGTATAACCGGTATGGAAAACTGTATAATTGGCACTTACAAAATTGGAATTGTAAAGAATGAAAGAAATCATGTACTTTGGCGATTTGAGTCAACTGTCGGTTTTTCTATGGCACGTCACCTTTGTGTATTTACTGGTACTGATGATTTTGTCCTTCATTATTTATCGAAATACAGCAGACCGACTCTTTCAAATTTATTTCATCTACCTTTCATTACTTTTCACCTACCTCATTTGTCGTAATTATTACTTCATGGAGATCCAGCAATATTTGCCAGTCTATCTCTATTCCTATTATATACAAGTACTTTATTTATGTGTATATTTCCATTTTGGGCTTTCGATTATCCACTTTAAAAAGTACTACCCTCGGCTAACACGATGGATCTATAAGTACCTCACCATCACGTTGTCCGCAGCCACCCTTCTGTTTATTGTCGCTTTGTTCGAATGGATCAAACCCACGGTGATGGTTGATTTTTTTCAGAAGATATTTTTTCCGATCCACATCGGTATAGCCATTTTTATTATCCTCAAAGTCATCACCTTACGACAAGAAACACTACGTGTATATTTTCTGATCGGCTCCATTAGCTATTTAGTGCTCGGGACGACCGCCATCATCGCCACGCTCTACCAACCCTATGACTTTTTTATTCGTCCGGTGGGATTCTTTTATTTGGGCGTCCTCATTGAATGTACGTTCTATGCCATCGGCTTGGGCACCCGGGTTCAACAGCTGTACGTGGGGAAATTGGAAACCGAGCGCCTCTTAAACGCCGCCCAGATGGAGCTTAGAAAAATGGTGATTCTGGAGAATAAAGTGCTGAGAAGTCAGATGAACTCCCATTTTATTTTTAACATTCTAAATTCGATCAAAGCCTTTATCGTGGAACAAGACACCGGAAAGGCAGTTTCCTACCTGAATAAATTTGCAAAACTCATGAGGCGGGTTTTGGATGCCAGTAGAAATGAGTATTATACACTGGCTGATGAAATAAATGCAGTCAAGTTGTATATTGACATTGAAAAGATTCGAATCACGGGAAGTTTTCACGCACATTTTGACATTGATATGGATCAAAATCCAGAAGGCATACTTTTCCCTCCATTATTGATCCAACCCTTCGTAGAAAATGCGATTTGGCATGGATTGTCCCCGTTACAGCGTGAAAAAGAATTGATTTTCAGAATGCGAAATGTGGGGAACGATATCGTAATCGAAATTTTAGATAATGGCATCGGATACCGAAATTCCTTGGCGACCAAAGCAACTGCGCATGATCATACTTCCCATGGTTTGGACATCATCAGTGAACGCATCATGTTTTTTAATGCCAAAAATCCGTACAACTTATCCTATGAAATTGAAGATC
>DASRQK010000213.1:0-3954 GCA_035645875.1 Sphingobacteriaceae bacterium
CAGGCTGCTGAAAGAAATCAACATGTCGTATTGGAGCTGGGAATTTACCGGAGGATCCAAAGCGATTCCTGTTACTGTATAATTTTGTTCCCCACCGTCCAATCTGAGGGTTTTGCCCATGGGATCGTCACTGCCGAAATATTTCTGCGCCAGTTCTGGAGTTAGAACGATCGAATAAGGCTCTTGAAGCGCAGCTGAGGGGTTTCCTTGGGTCAATTCGAAAGAAAACACCTCAAAAAATGGAGCGTCTACGTATAAAATGCCCGATTCTTCAAATGTGAGTTCCTCATGAGAAACGGCACGAGTCATTTTATCCACACGTACGTACGAATCGATTTGAGGAAATGCGCGCTGAAATTGAGGCCCGACCTTAGTGCCGGTCATATCACTCTCGACCTTGGTGCCCGAAAATTGGTACTCCATGTATACTTTGGCGATGCGCGCTCCCTTTTCATGAAATCGATCAAAGTTCCATTCATTCCAGATATATAGACCTATCAGTAAACAGGAAGCGATTCCTGTCGTCAAACCAACCAGATTGATCAAGGTATAGAGTTTGTTTTTCCGGATGCTTCTCCAAGCAGTTTTGATGTAGTTCTTTAACATAATAGCCGTACTGAATGTAATCCATATGGCTATGCCAATAATTAAGCCTTTTTTGATACGTATTGATTATCAATATTTTTGGATGATCGGTGTGCGGTTCACTGTCCGCCAACGAACGCTGAGTGTTCGGAAATGAACAGTAGGGGGTGTACAAGAACTTGTACAATTAAAGTATTTACTCTATATTTGCTTTATGATAACTACTTATTCAGATTTTAGGCAAAAACTGAAATCCTATTTGGACGAAGTGTTTAGAAGCAATAGCACCTTGTTCGTCACCCGAACGAAGGGAGAAAATATTGTGGTGATGTCTGAATCGGATTATGAAAGTTTGATGGAGACTTTTTATTTACTTAAATCTCCGAAAAACGCTGAACGGCTTCAACATGCCATAAAACAAATGGATCAAGATAAAGGTGTCGAAAGAGAATTGATCGAAGAATGAGGGTTGTCTTTATGGATATGGCGTGGGAGGATTACCTCTACTGGCAGAAAACCGACAAAGATAAACTGCGTAAAATTAATCAGTTAATTAAAGAAATTATGTGTACGCCTTATTCGGGTACGGGTAAACCGGAAGCTCTTAAAGAAAACTTATCCGGTTATTGGTCGAGACGCATCGATTTGGAACATAGATTAGTGTATAAGGTGAAAGAAAATCAAGTCTTGATCTTACAATGCCGGTATCATTACTAAAGATGCAAAACATGAAAGTTAAATCTCGCCCATTACCATATGTAGGTTTCATTTTGCTGCTTATTTGTTTGGTTTCCTGCAGATCATATCAACTATCTGCCGATAATTTTATCGTGCGAGGGGACAATAATTTTATAAGTAGAGACACCAGGACGAAGGTGTTTTTAGGCCCAATCTTAACGAGTGAACTATGGAATGATACGCAAAACCCGGTGCATTCCGAACGGCCAGAAAAATCCTATTATTCACTTTTGAATCGTTTGGGATACCACAAGAATTCCCACCAAATTCTATTTACTAATGATGGGCGGACTTCATATGATTTGATCGGAGCAGTGTATGTGCCAACGGATAACCGATCCGCACAACAAAGGCAACTTAAGATTATAAGCCGCTTAACCAAACAGTCGACGGACGCAGGGGAATGGTATGATGAGGTATTGGAGCATGAGGGAAAAATCATTTACCATGCTTTGATCCCTTATTCCAATATTAAGTTTATGGAGCGATCCATTTCATTGATCTATACTGCCCATGAAGGACAGGGTGTCGAGGATTTTCAGCAGTTGGTCGCTACCAATGCTGCAGCTTATCAAACTCCTGGAATTTATCCGTCCGATATGATACCGTATGACTGTGGCGAGGATACGGTAATCCGGTTTCACCATTATTTTGTACCACTTTCTCTTTCACTAAAAAATCAGTCACTTTCGAAAAAAGAAATCCGTTACGAATACGTCATTAAGGCCTTTAGAAGGGATCATGTGGATGATCTGGTGTACTATAGACTGCTGCAAATCCCACCCATCACGCAGGGTGCATTTCGGGTATGTAAGGGGGCTTATACCCTGCAGTATACCACCTTGAAAGGAGAGGTTCTCTGGACGGAGGACTTTGAGATAGAGTGAGTGTAGAGTGAGGATCAATTCACTGTCACACTGCTAAAATGGACTTTCCAACTGCTGTAGGTAGGGAAGACTCTGATCTCTTTCCGAAATTATCAGTTCCGCTCCCGGATCAGGCCAGGGAAGCGCTAATTCTGGATCATCCCAGCGGACGCCGATCTCTCCAGAAGGATCATAAAAACCGGTTACCTTATAAGAAAAGAGCGTTTGGTCTTCCAAACTCAGAAAGCCATGTAGAAAGCCCGGCGGGATCCATAAGGAGAGATCATGATCAGCAGATAACTCCAGTCCAAAATAGTGGCCATAGGTAGGGGAGCCCTTTCGAATATCCACGACTACATCCCAAGCTCGGCCTTGAAGTACGCTAACGAGTTTCCCCTGGGCCTGTTCGCCCGCTTGGGCATGTAAGCCTCGGAGCACGCCGCGGTGAGACAAGGAGAGATTATCCTGCACAAAAGTGGTATGGATATCGGCGTCTTCTAACTGTTTTTGGTTATAAGTTTCTATAAAATAGCCTCGAGAATCACGCCACCGATCGTGTTCAAGGATGCGCAGCCCATCAAGTGGCGTGGTTTTGATTTTCATTTTTCCTATCCTTAATAATCGTTAAACGATTTGATCCATCATACGATGTACTCCATAATACTCTCAAAATAGTGCACCTTTCCGGGATATTCCGTTTCCAATTCGGCCTGTAGGCCAGTGAGATGACCTTCTTTAAAATGCAAAATCGCAGCATGATCTCCGGCTTGCACCTGAAGGCTATAGGTGCCTCCTTCATGGGGTGAGTCTTTCATTTTTAAGAGTCGGACCGTTTGATTCTGTTGGTTAACTTCTGGAAGACTTACTAAGTTTCTTACCTTGCTAATAACAGCCGATTCGCTGTCAGATTCTATGATTATCGTGATATTATACAATAGCATGCTGCGAATATACAGGAAAATCGTGTAAAAAAAAGGTTGCATGCTTTCATTTTAAATGAAATTTCACATCTTTGGTTATAATGAACTATTATCGCCACCTGTCATTTCCGATTCTCACCTGCCTCATCCTGACCTGTTCATTGTCAGGTTGTGATCAGAAAAGTAGTGAGCGAATTCCAGTGGCTGATTTTTTCGGCTATGCCGAACGATCCAATTTTCGAATCTCTCCAGAGGGGCAGTACGTGTCATACTTGTCCGTTGGCGACCAGGATAAACGGCATATTTACCTGCTTAACGTCGATGAAGAAGATCCTGTTCCTGAATTGGTCAGTGATACCTCGATGCATGTGCAGGGTTATTATTGGGTCAATGAATCCACCTTGGTTTACACCTCACAAGTGGGCGTTGAGAAACATGTTCAGATTTTTCGAATCGATTTAAATGATCGTGATATCCAAGCTGTGGCACAACCCGCCGCTTCCCGCATTCGATTTATATCCTCAGGTCAAGGCCAATCCAATGAGTTACTGGTTTCGATGAATGAACGTGACTCCAGTGTTTTTGATATTTATCGATTGGATGTGCAACGTGGGACTAAGAGATTGATCGCCAAAAATCCCGGCAACATTATTCGCTGGTATGCCGATTTAGACGGAAAATTACGGTTGGCTCTCGCCAGTGACAGTGTTCAGGAAACCATGCTTTACCGAGAGACGGAGCGGGATCACTTTAGGGTGGTCACCAGTAACTCCTTTCATAATTCGGTGGTGCCACTCGGTTTTGTAAAAGATGAACCACATCATATTTTCGCGCTTTCTAATGTA
>DASRQK010000214.1:0-2212 GCA_035645875.1 Sphingobacteriaceae bacterium
CGCTTTGGGATTAAGAACGTGATTCTCTTCAGCATTATGGCATGGGTCCTCCGATTTGCACTATTTGGATTGGGAGATCCGGGGGGAAAACTCTACCTTCTCGTCTTATCCATGATTATCTACGGAATGGCTTTCGACTTCTTTAACATCTCTGGATCACTTTTTGTGGAAAAAGAGGCAGACCCAAAGATTCGTTCCAGTGCACAGGGGCTCTTTATGATCATGACCAATGGTTTCGGTGCGATTTTAGGTGGATTGGGAAGTGGATGGGTCGTTGATTATTTTACCAATGAACAGGGAATCAAGGATTGGCAGAGCATTTGGTTCACTTTTGCCGGATATGCACTCGTCTTGATGGTGATTTTTCCCTTTGTTTTTAAAACTAAAAAAGAATAGGATTGATTATGCAGGACTTACAATGGTCTAAAAACTTATTATTAAATTGGGGAGTAGCGGACGAATATGTCATTTGGCTGAATTTAATGCTACTACTTTTCATTTCCATCACCTTACTCTATATTATTGACCTTCTTTTTAGAAAGATAGTCATTCGAAACATACTAAAATTGGTCAAAAGGTCTAAGACCATGTTTGATGATTACTTGGTGGCGAATAAGACGTTCGTGCATCTCTCCAGACTCATCCTATTAATCGTCTTTAGAAATTTGCTGCCCTTAATTCTAGCTGATTTCCCTTCTACTATAGCCTTCTGGATGACCACAACGGAGATTCTGTTGCTCCTCAGTTGGTATTTTATTTTCAAATCCATTCTTCGTTCCATCAAGGACCACCTCAGCAGCAAGGAGGGATTTCGCGACAAGCCTTTGGGAAGCTATGTACAAGTCGCGGATATTGTCCTGATTTTCATATTGGCCATTATTTTGTTTAGTATGTTAACGGGCAAAAACCCTTGGGCATTCCTGACGGCATTGGGTGCAGCATCTGCTGTGGTCATGTTAGTCTTTAAGGACACCATTTTAGGTTTTGTAGCGAGCATTCAAGTATCTGTTAATGACATGGTTCGCATTGGGGATTGGATCGAAATGCCCAAGTATCAAGCAGATGGAGATGTGATCGAAATCAACCTGAATACGGTAAAAATCCAGAATTGGGACAAAACCATCACGACGGTCCCCACTCACTATTTAGTGACCGATTCCTTCAAAAACTGGCGCGGAATGGAGGAGTTTGGGGGACGAAGAATCAAGCGGGCGATTAATATTAAAATCGCGTCCATACGCTATCTGAATCCAGAGGAAATTCAGGCACTTAAGAAAATTCAATTATTGGCCCCCTTTATTGAAGAAAGAGAAGTCGAAATTGCTGAATTTAATAAGCAATCGGGAGCAGAACCTACGATGCCCATTAATGGAAGGAATTTCACGAACATCGGCCTTTTTAGAGAGTACGTTCGTCGTTACCTGAGAAATAACCCCCAAGTGCAACAGGACATGACGCTATTGGTCCGTCAAAAAGACCCGACGGAATACGGTGTTCCATTGGAGCTTTACCTCTTCTCGGCAGACATACGTTGGGTAAATTATGAGGATATCATGTCGGATATATTTGATCACCTGTTCGCCGCCATCAAATTCTTCGACCTACGCGTATTCGAAGCGCCGGCATCCGACGATGTCCGATCTTTGTTGCAAGCTGTGGCTCAAAAGGAGATGAGTGAGGACGACGCGCAGGAAAAGGGAAAAGTTCGGCGAGTGCACCTCTCGGATTCCAGCAATACAGACCTGAAAGAAGCGAAAGGACCGCGAAGTATTGACCCGAATAATAAAGATCAATAGAACGGGCTTTAATGGCAAATTTTGACCTGAAATCGGGGCAGGAGCCTTAGCGCCCCCGCACGTCACTGATGACCCGACGCACCTCGTCTATCACGGATCGGGCTGCGTCTTTCATCTTCGGATGTCCGTCAAAATCCGCATCGTAGGTTACGATTTTGCTCTTTTCCAAATAATGATACTCCAGTACGAATCGCGGAACGGCCTCCTGCCCGGCTGCTGTACTGTCTTTCGCCCAAGCCGCGTTTCCAGGTCCGGTCATGTCTTCATCCAAATTCCAGAAACCCAGCTCGGCTGCCTTTCGATGAAGGTACAATAAGTCATCGTCACGCATTTTGATGGTATCCGTAACCAGGGAATCACGCGTGTTTTTATAGGTATAAATGCCCGTCTTGGTGTCGTAATGGCTGTGTAAATCC
>DASRQK010000215.1:0-3887 GCA_035645875.1 Sphingobacteriaceae bacterium
CATGACCTCGCCCAGGCTACACATATAATACGAAGCCATCCATTCCCACAATTTAAATTGAGCCGAAGTAAGGATGGGCTTATCGTCCATCACATCGATGATGTACTTCGCTTCGTAGCGTTCCGGAGCCCGCTGAGTCACCTTATAGATAAGCGCAGAATAGATGCGATTCTTTCCAAACTGAACAATAACCCGCCTTCCGGGTTCGATGAGCTGCTCCTGATCCCGGGGCACACGATACGTATAGGTACGCTGTATGGCCAGCGGCAAAATTACCTCGACAAAATATGTCGTACGGTCTACTCCTGCCCCCGCGCTCCAATCGATCAATCTTATTTATTTTTTAAAGTGGCCACAAACAAACCTACCCACCCCACGATAAACAACAACCCTCCGATCGGAGTCACTGGTCCCAGAATAGCCGGTTTCAGAAACCCCGTTAATTCATAGGTGCTCATCAGGTACAGTGAGCCCGAAAACAAGACAATTCCTACTGAAAAACAGATAAACGAAACTCGGATAAAATCATTCTTAGCTCTGGAAAATGTCGACAAAAACAAGAGTGCGAGGGTATGTACAAAATGGTATTGCACCGCCGTATCCCAGTTATCCGTTTGCCGCTCCGTAATCTTTCCTTCCAGACCATGGGCCCCAAAAGCACCCAAAATAACCGCTAAAGCACCAAATATCGAAGCAGTTAGTATAATTTTTTTGTTCATTTCGGTTAATTAATACCAAGCAAATATATACAAAAATAACTTACCTTTGTGACATGGCGACTATAGAAGAAATAAAACCATACAAGGACACAGAAGGCGCGAAAAAACAACAGGTAGCGGATATGTTTGACAATATTTCTGGGACCTACGACTTCCTGAATCACTTTATGTCGCTGGGGATCGATATTTTATGGCGTAAAAAAGCCATCCGTTCTTTAAAGAAACACCAACCTCAAATGATGTTGGATGTGGCGACGGGAACCGGTGATTTCGCCATAGAGGCCATCCGTCAATTGAACCCAAAAAAAATTATCGGGGTAGACATTTCTGCCGGTATGCTCGAAGTCGCCCAAGAGAAAATAGCACGAAGGGGTTTAGCCGATCAATTTGAGGTTCAACTGGGTGATTCTGAAGGACTCCCTTTCGAAAACCACCAATTCGATGCGGTTACTGCAGCTTTTGGTGTTCGGAATTTTGAAAACCTGGAAAAGGGTTTAGCCGATATTTGCCGTGTCACCCGCCCAGGCGGGCACGCCGTCATTCTGGAGTTTTCGAACCCGCGTAAATTCCCAATTAAACAACTTTACAACTTTTATTTTCGGAAAATCACCCCCTTTATCGGAAAGATCTTTTCCAAAGATAATTCCGCTTACAAATATCTTCCAGAGTCAGTCGCCCATTTCCCAGACGGGAAAGAATTCACCGACATCCTAAAAAAAGTCGGTTTCAGCGAGGCCATCGCCCGCCCCCAATTCTTCGGCGTCTGTACCATCTACATTGGAAAGAAGTAAAACATTGAACAAAATGAATAAAAACTACTGGATTTGTGGGTTTCTTTTAATCGTTTTTAGCATACTTCATAGTTCGGAAGTGAATGGGCAATCCCGGTGGAGAGGGTTTTGGAAAGCTACTTCTGCTGAGTACGAAGATGATAATTTCTTCTATGTAGGCATCATTTTCCCACAGTATTCTTATTTGAACTACACTTTAGATGTTGATCCAGATTTTAACACATTATTGCCCATAATAGATGGAACCGAAAGTCAGTTTAATTATATAGCAACACAGGGCGGAAGCAGTATGGGGATTGGGCTTCCGGTACGCATCCGAATCAATGACAAATTCAGTCTGACGACTGGGGTTAAGTTTATGGCATCGGAGATCCTAAATTTCAGTGCGGAAAGCAGTGGTAAAGGACCAAAAGTGTCATACCATTATCCTAGTGATGGCTCAAACTTCGCGATTAAACGTCTGCAAAGAGGCGATAATAGGGCAGGGGAGAATTTTAACACCGTCGAGATCCCATTACATGTTCGATTATATTCAAACAAAAATTTTTTTAATCAAAGCAGCTCCCTGACTTATAGGTTATACCTTACCGGGGGAACTAATTACCTAACACATGTCGGTTCAAAAAAATATTATAATAACGATGCTGTACATGAAGCACCAGAGCCACCGCTAATCGTGAAACCGTCCTATTGGAACCTGGAAGGCGGACTCGGGTTCTCCCTTTACACCATTTACTCCAAAATTTCATTTGAAACCAAGTACTCCCAGAGCATCGGGAATATCTTGGATCTCAAAAAGCATCAAGAAATCCAGGGCAGACATCTTACTGACAATAATAACTTCCCAAACCCGTATATGGACGCACTTTCAAAATTAGGTGTTCGAGGCTGGCATTTCAGCATTATTTTTGAGTGATATTATCGATTCCTGCTCAATCGCACACTAAGAACTTATTCTTTCTAAATCCAGAATTTTTTCCTATATTGATCTCCATCACTAAGAAATAAAGTGGTGGGGAAAACGTATAAGAGTAAAGAGTGGTCATTAGCTGACGTGCCGGTACTTAAAGACTACGCAGAAGTCTATATTCATACTGCCTAATAATTGGAGCAAACTGGAATCCTATAAATTAACACAGGAAATCGGAGCAAAATGGTATATCGAAAAAAAGTCATTGATCCTAAGGGTGCCCTCTGTCATTGTTCCTCAAGAATCAAATTACATCATCAATACAACACATCCAAAATTTCCTATAAAAGTAAACTTATTAAAATGTGAAAATTTTAATTGGGATTCGAGATTGATAAATAAACCATGAAAAAAACCGCTTTAATCACAGGAGCCAGTGCCGGAATAGGGGCTGCCTGTGCGAAAACATTAGCAAAAGAAGGCTATAGACTGATATTGGCCGCCAGAAGATCAGATCGTCTTCAGGAACTCACCGAAGAACTGCAACATACCCATCAAAGCGAAATCCACCAAGTCGTATTGGATGTACGCGATCGAAGGGCGGTGGAAAACACCATCGGCGAACTGCCCACAGCTTGGCAGCACATCGATGTTTTGATCAATAATGCAGGACTCAGTCAAGGCTTGGACCCCATTCAAGGTGGTGATTTGGACGATTGGGACCGGATGATCGACACGAATATAAAAGGGTTGCTGTATGTGACGCGCGCAGTGCTTCCAGGCATGCAGAAAAACAACAGTGGGCACATCATCAATATCGGATCGATTGCCGGCAAAGAAGTATACCCCAATGGGAACGTGTATTGCGCCACTAAACATGCCGTGGATGCCCTCTCAAAAGGAATGCGCATAGACCTTCTTCCGCATCAGATCAAGGTCACGGCCATACACCCGGGAATGGTGGAAACGGAGTTTTCATTGGTCCGTTTTAAGGGAGATGAGGATCGTGCAGCTGCTGTATATCATAATTTAGAGCCCTTGGTGGCCGAAGACATTGCCGAAGCCGTGTGGTTTGCGCTCTCCAGACCTCCTCATGTCAATATTAACGACATGCTGATCATGCCTACTATTCAAGCAAATTCCACACAAATACTCAAAAAATAAATGATTATCTTTGTAAGATATGGCATTACAAGAAAAAATTGACCAAGATATAAAGGCCGCCATGCTGGCCAAGGATAACGCCAAACTGAGGGGTTTGAGAGCGATTAAAGCGGCTTTGTTAGTCGCGAAGACAGAAAAAAACGCGGCTGAGACACTCAGTGAGGATACGGAAATCAAGGTTTTACAGCGTTTGGTCAAGCAGCGGCGGGAATCTGCCGATATTTATAAACAACAGCATCGGGACGATCTTTTTCAAATCGAAAACGAAGAGATCGAAGTGATCGAATCCTACCTGCCCAAACA
>DASRQK010000216.1:0-4086 GCA_035645875.1 Sphingobacteriaceae bacterium
ATCAGCACCACCGTCGGTAGGACCGTAGAAGAAAGAAGGAACAGGAAGGTATGTAATTTCCTGTCTTACTCTCGAGAAAATCAAGTTCGTGCTCCAACGGAAGTTTTCAGTTTGCATCCATCGTCCTTGTAAAGTCGCTTCTAATGCATTGGACTCTACCGTACCAGCGTTAGTTACCTGACTACGAAATCCTTGATTCAAGAATGGGATCAATGGAACAGCCATAAACTGGTCGGTTGTTTTGGCTTTAGAATATACGGTCTCAAAGCTGAAACGGCCCAAGAAATCCACATTTAAACCCACTTCAAACTCTGTAGTTTTCGAAGGCTTCAAGAAGCGGTTTCCTTTCTGGTTCACGCTCATATTACCCCAAGAAATGTTATAGGTTTCATATTGCCATGAAAAACCAGGACGAATACCGGCAGTACCATAGGCAGCACGAATTTTTAACTCATCGATTCCTTGGATTTGGACATCTTCACTAATCCGATATGCACCAGATAAACGATAATAAGAATTCCATCTGGATTCCGGTCCGAATAGTGAAGAACCATCGTAACGGTACATACCGTCGAATAAGTATCTGTCTCTATAGTCCAAGGATGCGATCACGAAATAGTTCTGTGCACGCTCTTGTGTCAGACTGGATCCTTGGCCAAAATTACCAATCGTTTCAGCAGTTCTTCTAAAGTTAGAGAAATGCGGAATGTCGGCAATCACGAATTGAGAGTTACTGGCGTTAAATGACTCATTATGGATATCCTCGTATAAGTAGGATAGACGGCCACTTACTCTGAGGTCATTAAACTGATGACTCAAATTTAGAGTAACCTGCGTGTTTTGACTCACGTTCTCACCAGAAGATTTGCTTAAGCCTCCATCCGTATAACGAACACCTCCTTGAGCAGCAAATTCCGCCGCATTCGAGGTGGTCAACATGTCTTTCGGTGTGTATGTCGAATTTCGGGTATTCGCGATCTCAAGCGTCTGGGTAAGGTCCAAATTGGCCCACTCGGAGAATTTGAAATTAGCAGAGTAATTACCCAACCATCTTCTTGACTTCGATTCCGGCTGTACTTTATTTAGTGCATAAAGCGGATTCACCTCTTCACCCTGGAAATAGTTCATCCTCAAATAATGCGGCTGACCATCAAAGTGCGGCTGTAACAAATCCACATCCGGTGGTGACTTCAATATGAAATAAAAGATGGAACTTCCATTACCTGTCTGATGTGTTTTTCGGTTAATAAACAAATTGGTCGTACTGACTTTCAACCATGGAAAAACATTAATATCATAATTCAAACGGAAATTTTGACGTCCATAACCTTCGGCATTCTCGATAATACCTCTGGTTTTATGATTCTCGAATGAGGCATACAGAGAAGATTTTTCCGAACGACTCGCCACACTCACAAAGTTAGTGTAGTTTGTACCGGACTGGAAAAACATATCCTGCAAATCATTATATACCCCATACGGATTATCCATATAACCATCTGCTTCTACCAATTGGTTTCCTGAAATTTCAGGATGCCATCCCGCACCAGTATAACCTGCTGGATAGTTTACATTAGCAAACTTGGTGTATTGTCCCTTATACTGCTCCCAGTCTGGGGCCAATTGATAAGGATGCGACAATGGAAGATCGAATTTCTGAGGTAGGCTTAGCGTACCGTATTCATTCCGAGCATTCAAAGTGGTTTGGTCAATATTGAGTCGGTTACCACGTTTAGTGGTAATGGCTAATACTCCATTTCCTGCACGTGAACCATACAAGGCCGCAGCTGCTGCCCCTTTTACCACATCGATGGATTCAATATCATCGGCGTTAATATCTGCCAGCGAACCCTGAAGAATAATTCCATCGATGACGATCAATGGTGCCGAACTACTGTTCACCAGGTTGTTGTCTCCACGTAAAATCATGTCCAAAGAGGCCCCGGGAACTCCGGAGGTAGATGTAGACTGAAGACCGGCTACTTTTCCAGTCAGTGCGGAAGAAACGGAGGTCGGATTGGCTTGCGAGATTTGATCGGCGCTAACACGAGTCACAGAAACAGTTAGTTTCTTGACCGATGTAGCAGCTGCCACACCCGTTACAATCACCTCTTCGATATCCTCGGTGGAAGGACTCAAAACCGCATTGATCGTGTTCGACGAACCAATGGGGTAAACGGCTGATTGGTAGCCCACCATTCTAAACTCCAATTCAGTTACACTGGATGGCACAGAAATGGAAAACTGACCATTTGGATTTGTCTGTTCAATCGCACTCGAACCAACTGCACGAATGGTCACCCCGGAGAGTGCACTCCCATCTGCTGCAGAAGTCACAATTCCAGTCACCCTTCTGTCTTGAGCGCTTGCCGTACTGATCAGCACAAAGCCAATCAGGAGAAAGCAGAGTAATTTTTCTTTCATATTTAAATGAATTAGGTTAATAAAATAAGTTGACATAAAGGCTACTACCCCCCGATAATCAACATTTGTAATAATTGGTTATGGCCCGAAGAAATGAAATAAAATTGACGAATCAAAGAAATTTGTTAAAATATGTTAAAAAGTCCTTTTTTTAGGCTTTTACGGCATTTTACATGAAAGGCTTTGTAACAAGCTAAGGCGCCCAACGTGCCAGAGGCTCTACGCTTTGGGTAGCGAAATCCCCTTTTAAAAACTTATGATGCCCGGCCATGGCGATCATAGCAGCATTGTCGGTGCAATATTCAAATTTGGGGATGTAAACTTGCCAACCTTGGGCATCCCCTGTACGTAAAAGTTCGGCGCGTAGGCCGGAATTTGCCGATACACCGCCGGCGATGGCGATTTCGCGGATGCCGTATTGGTCCGCCGCCTTTTTTAGTTTATTGATCAAAATGCTGACGATTCGGAACTGGACCGAGGCACAGATATCGGGCAGGTTTCGTTGGATAAAATCAGGATCTTCCTTCACCTGATCGCGAATAAAATATAGAATAGAGGTCTTCAAGCCACTGAAACTAAAGTCCAGGCCGGCGATTTGAGGTTCAGGAAAAGCATAAGCCTCGGGATTGCCCTCCAGCGCATACCGGTCGATCAACGGCCCACCCGGATAGGGCAATTGGAGGATTTTGGCCGTCTTATCGAAAGCCTCCCCGGCGGCATCATCCAGGGTTTGACCCAATATTTCCATATCAAAATAATCCCGCACCAATACAATCTGGGTGTGCCCCCCCGAAACCGTCAGGCAGATAAAAGGGAAAGCAGGCTTGGGGTCTTCGATGAAATGGGCCAAAATATGGGCCTGCATATGATTGATATCGATCAAGGGAATATCCATGGCCAGGGCAAAACCCTTAGAAAATGAGGTCCCCACGAGCAGTGAACCCAATAATCCGGGACCCCGGGTGAAAGCGACTGCATCTACATCTTTTTTGCTTATTTTTGCCTCTTTAAGCGCTTGATCTACGACTGGAACAATGTTTTGCTGATGGGCTCGTGAAGCCAATTCGGGTACCACCCCGCCAAACTTTTCGTGAATGGTCTGATTGGCGATAATATTGGCACGAATCTCGCCATCGATACTGATGGCAGCCGATGTTTCGTCACAAGAAGATTCAATACCCAGTATAATTGCCATAGCTCAGCGTGGTCAGATGTATAAAATTGTTAATTTTACAAAAATACGTAAAAAATTAAACGTTTCGCCAAAATAGCACTCTGGAGTGCCAGCCTTAGCATCTTGCTGCTTACCGGCTTTATTCTGTCACTGCGGCACCAAGCCATGCAACAGTATATCGGGAAGCTGGCGGCTCAACACCTTTCTCGTGAATTGGGTGCGGAAATCACCATAGAAGGCCTCTACTTTAAACCTTTTACAGCGCTCCAATTAACGGGCTTATACGTATCCGACCAGCAGGGGGATACCTTGTTCCACGCGCCGGAGGCCATGGCGGGATTGGACCTCACCAGACTATTTAAAAGACAGATCAGTTTAGAAGAAATCCGACTTCGGGATGCTCGCATGGATCTTCATATAAATGCACAAGGTGAAAGCAATTTAGCATTTTTAATCGATTATTTTACACCTTCCACCCGACGAGATAG
>DASRQK010000217.1:0-4823 GCA_035645875.1 Sphingobacteriaceae bacterium
AAAAGATGGCTGTAAAATAGCGCGCGGATTAGTTGGCCCATTTCGAGGTCTCATCGAATAGCGCACTGCTCAATTCGTACTCCTCGTTATCGGCATAAATATATAAGAGACTTCCATCCTTGATCGTGTCGATAATGGCTTGGTTCAATTCTCGGGGCAAAGCCGGACAACCGTGGCTGCGGCCTAAGCGTCCGTGTTGGTTGATGAAGTCTGTCGTGCAATAATCAGCACCATGAATCACTACCGCACGGGGACGGGCCTGATCGTTAATGCCTTTTTCCAAGCCCTCGATCACCAGGGAATAGCCGTTTCCACCTTGGTAGGTGTGGGCGGTGCGGAAAAAGCCCAATGAACTCTGAAAAGAACCGTGTCTGTTTGAGAAACTGGTGGCATAGTTTCCGCCACTATTTTGGCCGTGAGCGACGAGCGTTTGAAATAAAATTTCCTGGTTCTCCATATCCAATACGAACATTCGCTCCTCCGTGGAAGGCTTCGAATAATCGATGATCGTTAGAATTTCCTTTTTAGGATGATCAAAGGTCTGATAGCCTTGAAGGGCCTGTTGGAATGCTTCGAAAGGGAGCAAACCCTCCAAACCAAGATCGGAATACCATGCTGTCGCGACCCATGCCGCTTCAGATACATACAGTTTAGGAATTATATCCTCCGAATATTTTGCCGGTAAAGTTCTCGAACTGAAAGAAAACAGTAACAGTATCGAGCACAATGTCGTGATTCTGAACATGCTGGCAAAGATACGAAGTTCTTTGGCGGTCTGTCAAGGCCTGAGTGTTAAAAAATGTAAACAAGTAAAAGCCGCATGTTCCTATTCGATCACCACGACCAGTGCCCGCATCGGCTCCACCATTTCGTAGACGAATTTGGCGTGAGAAGAGGCATTACGCACGCACATGTGGGAGCGGGGAACTGTGCCGAGCGACCAGCTGTATTCGATGATACTGGTTTGTGGGTAATTGGTCGGCACGCCGTGAATGTAGCCCCCGTTCGTGAATCGACTGGCGTAGGGCGCGAAGCCCGCGATCTCTGTCCGGGAGCCGTCTTTCAGAAAATACATTTTTTCTTTTTGCTCCTGCACTACAAAGATCCCCAAAGGTGTTTCATGCGCATAGGGGGGCTGATGCACGCCTGTCGTGGCGGGGTTCATACTCCGGATCAGCCATTCCTCCTCGTTTTTCTCTAAGGCAGTGATGTTTTGATTCGTCACATCAACCACCAGGACGTGATCGAGCCGAATATCCCGACCAATAGCTTTGATGTACCGCTTCGGCACTTCCCAAGTGCCGTCCAAAGAGAGCCCCTCGAATTGAACATAGTCCAAGGTGTCCGAACTCATCAGCGCCACCAAAGAACCATCCCGCCCATAAATCGTCGGCGCATCCCGTTCACCCGGAATGAAAAGGGGGGTGGACTGATACCGCTCCGTGCCCAAGGTGTCCGAAACCCGTGTGTAGTCATTACGAACCCATTTTTTGACCAATGGGGACTCTCCGTTCATGTTTTTATAGTTCTGCAAAACGGCATAATCCAATGTTCTTCTTTGGAAGGTCTCGATATGGGCCAATTTTTCCTTGATTTTATCCCATTGAAAACTGCGTGTCGTCCCTTCGTATTCGTAGGTGTCTTCGAGGGAATGATCGGTGTAGGTTAGCTCTTTTCGGATCTGAATATCGGCCGCTGTCCTGGGGCGAGTACGTTCCCGCTCCAATTCTTCCGCCAGGCGTTCCGCTTCCTGGCGAGCCGCTTCTATGGAATCCTGTCGGGCCTGTTCCTGCGCGCGCTTTGCGGCACCGTCGCAGCTGCTGAGCCAGAAGATTAGCTGGAGCCCAAAAAAGATCAGTAAAATGTGGTTACGGTTTAGGTTAAGTTTCTTCATATAAGTCAAATTCGTGTAAAAATAGTATTCTTTATCCAGTTTTCCCCATATATCTATGTCTGCGCTCTATAATATTTCAAAAAGTGAACCAAAAATAATTAGTGTTTTGTTTTCATTTCCTTAACAAATCCCTTAACTTTGCCGACGTGAAATATCAAGGGGTTGAAATCGGTTACCAAGATGCGATTTGTGAGGATAACGTCCTCTCCCCAATCCTTTTTTTTACATTCATCGTCAGCCCGTTCAGGGCTTTTTTTTTTAACATCAAAAACACATTTCATCAGCAATGACTCACTACAGTAAGCTGCCTGCGATTTTGCTCCTGGAGGACGGAACCGTATTTCACGGAAAAGCCGCAGGAAAGATCGGTACGACCACCGGAGAAATCTGCTTTAACACGGGCACGACCGGTTATCAGGAGATTTTTACCGATCCCTCTTATTATGGACAAATTATGATCACGACCAATGCCCATATCGGCAATTATGGCGTGCGTCAAGAAGAGTCGGAGTCGGATCAAATTCAGATCGCGGGCTTGGTTTGCAAAAATTATAACATTGACTTCAGCCGGAAAATGGCTGATTCCTCCTTGCAGAGTTTTTTCGAGCAAGGTAATCTGGTCGGAATTTCCGACATAGACACCCGGGCATTGGTTCGTCATATTCGTGATAAGGGGGCGATGAATGCCATTATTTCCTCTGAAAACCTCGATCAGGCGACCTTAAAGGAAAAGTTAGCCGAAACGCCTTCCATGGCCGGTTTGGAGCTTTCTTCGGTGGTTTCTACGCCGGAGCCCTATTATTTTGGGGACGAAAATGCGCGGTATCGCGTCGCTGTTCTGGACCTGGGGGTGAAGCGTAACATCCTGCGGAATTTCGCTAATCGGGACGTGTTTATGAAAGTCTTCCCGGCTAAAACCGGTTATGAAGAAATGGCCGCCTGGAACCCCGATGGGTATTTCATTTCGAATGGTCCCGGTGATCCTGCATCGATGGATTATGCGGTACAAACCGTTAAAGCAATCATTGCAGACAGTAAACCCCTGTTCGGCATCTGCCTCGGGCATCAATTGCTGGCATTGGCCAATGGAATTGGTACGGTGAAAATGTTTAACGGTCATCGGGGTTGCAATCATCCGGTGAAAAATATCATTCAAAACAGTTGCGAAATTACCAGTCAAAACCACGGTTTTGGGGTAGTCGCGGAGGATGTTCGCCAATCGGAATTGGTCGAAATCACCCATGTGAATCTGAACGATCAATCCATAGAAGGCATTCGAGTTAAAGGTAAACCTGCGTTTTCGGTTCAATATCATCCGGAAGCATCGCCCGGACCGAATGATGCCAATTACCTCTTCGATCAGTTCGTGGGCATGCTGTAACAGTTCGTGGGCATGTGCAAACCGTTCGTGGGCATACGCTATTTCCTTGCTTTGCCTTGTTTTTCATTTTGAATTGAGCTGGAATTTAAGTACTTTTGGCTCATAAAAACGATAAAATAATGAGCTTAATCATCGATGTGCACGCCCGTCAAATTTTGGATTCTCGGGGCAATCCCACCATTGAAGTAGATGTCACCACCCAGAATGGAGTCGTCGGTCGGGCAGCAGTGCCCTCTGGCGCGTCCACCGGTGCCTACGAGGCGGTGGAACTGCGGGATGGGAATAAAGAGGTGTACATGGGAAAGGGAGTGCTGATCGCGGTGGAGCATGTGAACGGCCCGATCGCTGAAGCGCTCCAGGGGGTAGATGTGTTCGAGCAAAATGCGATCGATCAATTACTTATTGATCTGGATGGTACCGAGAATAAAAGTGAACTCGGCGCGAATGCCATCCTCGGTGTTTCTTTGGCCGTCGCCAAAGCAGCCGCGCAGGAAAGCCGCCAGCCCCTGTATCGCTATGTAGGGGGCGTGAATGCCAATACCCTCCCCATTCCGATGATGAACATCATCAATGGCGGCTCTCATTCGGATGCGCCCATAGCCTTCCAGGAATTTATGATCATGCCCGCGGGCGCACCGAGCTTCTCCGAAGCCCTGCGCTGGGGAACTGAAGTGTTCCATCACTTAAAGAAAATCTTGCACGATCGCGGGTTATCCACTGCTGTAGGCGACGAAGGCGGCTTTGCGCCAGCCTTTGCCGGCACCGAAGACGCATTGGACACGGTACTCGCGGCTATCGCCCAAGCCGGCTACAAAGCAGGTGAAGATATTTTCCTCGCACTGGATTGTGCAGCTTCTGAGTTCTACGTCGAGGGACACTACGATTACAGCAAATTCGAAGGTCAGCATGGTGCAGTTCGCAGCAGCGCAGAACAGGTCGATTATCTGGCAGCATTGACCCAAAAATACCCCATCATCTCGATTGAAGATGGTATGCACGAGGACGATTGGGAGGGCTGGAAGGCATTGACCCAAAAAATAGGCGACCGGATTCAACTCGTCGGCGACGACCTTTTTGTCACCAATACGACCCGTCTGCAAAAAGGCATTGACGAAGATACCGCTAACTCCATCTTGGTCAAAGTCAATCAAATCGGTTCCCTATCGGAGACCATCGACGCGGTGACTTTGGCGCAAACCAACGGGTATACCTCCGTGATGTCTCATCGCTCCGGAGAAACGGAAGATACAACCATCGCCGACCTGGCTGTCGCATTGAATTGTGGTCAAATCAAAACCGGATCTGCATCACGCTCCGACCGGATTGCCAAATATAACCAGCTGCTGCGGATAGAGGAAGAACTCGGGGATCGAGCGAAATTCCTCGGAAAAACGTTTAAATACGTTCAAAAGGGCTAAGGATAGAGTCCTTCGGACTGTACGTTGTCCAAGCGTATACTCCTCCGGACTGTACGTTGTCCAAGCGTATACTCCTCCGGACTGTACCTTCACTCCGTTTCGATAATGTCCGATCGGAGCACACGCTTGG
>DASRQK010000218.1:0-8413 GCA_035645875.1 Sphingobacteriaceae bacterium
AAAGAACAAATGCATGTCTATCTGGTTGAGGGTCAATCTAAAGTGCTTTCTAACCTTTCACCCCAAGCATCTTCAAAAGCAGAACTGTATTTACGTCAATTGGGCGTCACCATGCTACTCAATAAACGGGTCAATGGATACGATGGAAATGAAATCACATTTGTAGAGGGCGAACCCATTCCTACCAAAACCGTTATTTGGTCCGCAGGAGTCATCGGGGAATTTCCACAAGGCATTCCCGAGGACTTAATCGTTAGAGGTCGCCGGATCAAGATCGAACCGACCTGCTTGGTACCGGGTCAAGATAAAATATTCGCCATCGGTGATGTGGCCGCCATGATTACTGAAGAAACACCCAATGGACATCCGGGGGTAGCACCTACTGCCATTCAACAGGGGAAATTTGTGGCCAAACAAATTATGCGAATCTTGCGTAAGGAACCGCTCGCGCATTTTAAGTACAAAGACAAAGGCGCAATGGCCACCATTGGTCGAAATAAAGCAGTGGTTGATCTGGGTAAGCTACGTTTTCAGGGCTTTTTTGCGTGGTGGGTCTGGATGTTTGTGCACCTCATGTCCTTGATTGGCTTTAGAAATCGATTGGTCACATTCATCAATTGGATCCTGAGTTATTTAACATTTAATGGTGGAGTCCGATTAATAATTAATAAATTTGAACGAAAACCAGAGGATGCACCCAGCGGAGCTACAAATACAAATTAAAGCAGTAGCTTTTGATAAAATAATGGATACATGGCCAATTTATTAGGCAATGAACATTCCCCCTACTTAAAACAGCACCAAAACAATCCTGTGCATTGGCAAGCTTGGGGAGCCAAAGCATTAGCCCAAGCCCGCGCCGAAAACAAATTGATTATAGTCAGTATTGGGTATTCCACTTGCCACTGGTGCCACGTCATGGAGAGAGAAAGCTTTGAAATGCAGGATGTGGCTGACTTAATGAACGCTCATTTTATTTCCATCAAAGTAGATCGTGAAGAGCGGCCCGATATCGATCAAATTTTCATGACGGCTGTACAATTGATGACAGGACGTGGTGGCTGGCCGTTAAACTGCATATGCTTGCCCGATGGAAGACCCATATACGGTGGAACGTACTTCCGGAAAGAGGAATGGTTGGATGTCCTCTCCCAGTTACAACAAATGTGGACTAAGCAACCAGAAATGGCGGTCGAATACGCAGAAAAATTAACCAAAGGAATTGCACAAAGCGAGCGCGTACCCACCGAGCACCTCGCCGTGCAAAAAAGCGATTTTAGCTTTCAAGTCTCCCATTTGCAGGATATTGTAAAACCCTGGAAGGCACAATTTGATCCAGTCAACGGAGGACTCTTAGGTGCACCGAAATTTCCCATGCCCAATAATTGGGAATCCTTACTGCAATATGCCGTACTTCTCGAAGATCAAGAAGTATTGGACCATGTTAATTTAACGCTTAAAAACATGGCTTCCGGAGGAATTTATGACCATGTCGGAGGGGGATTCGCACGGTATTCGGTGGACGAGCGATGGCATGTTCCGCATTTTGAGAAAATGCTCTATGATAATGCACAGTTAGTTAGTCTATATTTGAGTGCATACCAACAAAACAAAGACCCGCAATACAAAAGGATCGTCATCGAAACATTGGACTGGGTGAAAAGGGAAATGACTGATTCCAATGGCGGATTCTACTGTGCATTGGACGCCGATAGTGAAGGAGTGGAAGGGAAGTTTTATACCTTTACATCTGCAGACTTCGAGGAAATACGATCTTTGCCTGAAAATGATCCCCATAAATTAGCTGATGAGGATCTCGATTTTCTGTGGTTACATTTCAATTGTACCAAGCGTGGAAATTGGCCAGAAGAAGGCACGAATGTATTCTTTCACGACATGGATGCTGACAATTTGGCTGCTGAGCAAGGATTCACCGAAGCCGAATGGGATGAATACCTACAGGGATTGAAATTTAAACTTTACGCATTTAGAAGTAAACGCATAAGACCGGGTTTGGACAATAAGCAATTGACGGCCTGGAATGCACTGATGATTAAGGCGTATTGCGAGTCATATCGAGTATTACATGACGAGGAGTATTTAAAAAGCGCACTTCGGGCGACTCAGTTTTTACAGGAGAGATTACGTGATGAACGCGGCAAGCTGCTTCATCAACCAACAGATTCAAATCGCAGCATTCCAGCATTTTTGGATGATTATGCGTTTACCATAGAAGCGTTTATTCAAATGTATGAAGTCACCTTTGATGAGCAATGGTTAGTGGAAGCAAAACGCCTTGTAGAGGTATGTTTGACCCATTTTTACAATCCAGAAGAAGGCGTCTTTTACTATACCTCGGATGAGGAAGAAACCTTCATTGCACGGAAATATGAATTGATGGACAATGTCATTCCGGCATCAAATTCGGCATTGTTACGCAGCATGCAAAAGTTAGGCGTTATTTTTGATGAGCCTAAGTATCAAAATATTATTACTGGAGCGCTCATGAAATTACTCCCGCAGATCACACAATACGGTACTGCATTTAGTAATTGGGCGATTCTCCTATTACATGAAACACTGGGTTGGTATGAGTTCATCCTTTCAGGCACAGAGACGGATATTTTTCGACTTGAGATCGATGCGCATTATATTCCGAACAAAATAGTTTTGGGAGGAGAGGCGAGTGTGCTTCCTCTTCTTAAAGATAGAGTAAGTACAGAAGCAAAAGCATACGTTTGCAAAAACAGAACTTGTAGTCTACCGGTCAAAAACGCCCAACAATTGATGGAATTGATTAATTAATAATTACTGGAATTGAACAATTAAGGTATAAGCTAAAAAATATTTGATCACATAGCATATACAGACTATCCTAAAATAAGAATAAATAATCAATATAATAACGGGGATCCTTACGCTAAGTGATTCCAAAAACAAAAACAAATGACAATAGCACCAAATCACGTTGTAACTTTAACGTACAAACTGCACACCGTAAAAAACGGAGATCGCACTTTTGTAGAGGAAGCCACACAAAGCAATCCACTGGACTTTCTATATGGGGCGGGTATGATGTTACCCAAATTCGAAGAAAACATAGCCGGACTTAAAACAGGTGAAACCACTGATTTTGAACTATCTGCTGCTGAAGCATATGGAGAAATTGATGAGCAAGCGGTAGCCCAACTTCCTGCGGAAATGTTTGGCGAAGCAGGCATCCCTCCTGTTGGCGAAATCCTGCCTCTGCAGGACAACCAAGGGAATCAGTTCCGTGCACGTGTGACCGAAGTTAGCCCAGAAGCCGTCGTAGTGGATTTAAACCATCCGATGGCGGGTCAAAATCTGCATTTCGCCATAGAAATTCTGGATGTGCGTCCGGCAACCGCTGAAGAATTGAGCCACGGACATTCCCACGGACCTGACGGCACTGCGGGACACTAATACACCCGACAATATATCATTCTAAAGTGTAGCAGAGTTGCGAATAAATCCCGCATTTCAATTCGCAAACCTACTGCTTAACAACTTCTTTTCCCTTAATGCGAAAATGCCTGGTCATTTTTGAATTAAGGGATTTTTTTGAGACCGGTAGAGCCCAATTCCAAACCGCCGATCGCAGGACATTCATCATGCAGAAGACCGCGGTTTTAGTATCGCTTAACGGATTATACAGGCTGAATGCAGGCCTTTGCCGAGGCGACCGTAAAGAAAATCTGGATTCCACATGGGAAATTGGGTCGTACTGTCTGAGCGAAAGCGAGTTTACGACCCAACCATGCGGAAACCAGATTTTTAGGGAGACCGGTACAGCCATCCAAGGCACCAGGCCGGACGACATTCATCATGGAGAAGACCGCGGTTTTAGTATCGCTTAACTGATTATACAGGCTGAATGCAGGCCTTCGCCGAGGCGACCGTAAAGAAAATCTGGATTCCACATGGAAAATGGGGTCGTACTGTCTGAGCGAATGCGGGTTTACGACCGAACCATGCGGAAACCAGATTTTTAGGGAGACCGGTACAGCCCAATTCAGCCTGTATAATCAGACCTAACTGATCATAAAATCACTTCTCCTGCCAATTTATCCTCGACGAAAAATACATTAACGCCGCAACACTCAAAAACAACCCCACGCTCCCCACCAACAAAGCCATATCATGCAATTGAATAATTACAAATATAAATAAGTAGAAAAATCCAAGCAAAGCCGCAAAAATCCAGGCCAGCTTACCCTTTTTTAACGTATTGCGAATAAAAACACCTATTAATAAAATCGTCGCCAGCGCCGCTATGCCATAGGCCCAATCAAATCCTACATGTTCCGAAAACGCCAATAGCAACGCATAAAATACCATCATCGCAGCCCCAATCAACACATATTGAACCAAATGAATTCTTTTTTTAGCTATGATTTCGGTAAAAAATAAGGCTAAAAACGTTAGAATTATAATTAAAATGGCATATTTAACCGCTCGTTCACTTTTGTGATAATGATTAACGGGCTGCAAAAATTCAACACCGAAAGCATCCACATAATGAACAGAGGAACCCCCATCTGCCATAGAAACAGTCGGTGCACTTTTCCCTGCTAAGTGGGGATCGAACTGCATATCATGCCCCAGAATAGTCGACTCGCCGCCAGTCCATTGCTGTGGAAGAGAACGAGCAAAATTCCTCAAAGACCAAAACGCTTCAAAATCATCGTCTGAAACTAATCGTTGATCCGGCAAAGATTGGCCCACAAATTTAGGAGACGTCCAATTACCCGTCAATTTTACGTCCGTCTGCTTAGCTAACTGAAGAAATTGCATCTGACTAGTTCCCCGCATATCCAGTGCAAAGTCAAAAGGTAAACTTTCCCAACCCGCTTTCGACAGAGTTGGAGAAACAACCAAATTGTGTTCAAAAACCTTTTCTCGTGCAAATTCATCTAAGCTATATTCGGATTTGCCGACCTTTATGTCAGACACTTCCTTTACCCCACGTAAATCCCCAACTCCAAGCACCAGTCGGGCTTTATCCCAAAGAATTTGTTCAGGCAACAGTTCCTCACGTTCAAGGTTAGCACGACCAAAATGCCCGCTCACGGTCGCATTGGATTCATAGACCGCCACGTCAAAAATCCCCCTCGACAGCAGCCGCGTATCAGTATCCATTTGGATTTGAACGAGTTCCGGAAGAAGATACAAGTAATGAATTTGAGTTTCAGTCAATTCGGTACCTTGACGCAAGATCCGCATCTCCTTCATATAAGGAAGCATAAGCACGGGACCGGCAATGAATTGGGGTCCTGACCAGCTGGCACTGACCTCTGCAGTAACTTCAGATTGACGATATTGCCTTTCTCGTACCAGATCACTGATTAACGAACTGGGAATTAATAAGGCGAGCGTCAAGAAAAAAATAGCGACCAGTTTTACGGTCAGCGACTCATTCAGCCATTGGCCGAAACGGGTGATTTGATTGTTGTTGGATTCCATGATGTTAAATTTGAGTCTTCTGTTGTTGGATTAATTGCTCCAACGTTTGCAAATGCTTTGAAAAAGCGGCTCGCCCTTCCGGGGTGGCAAAGTAGGAAGTATTCGTCTTTCGACCAATGAACGTCTTATGCACGCCGATATAGGCTACTTTTTCCAGTGCTTTTAGATGAGAGGCTAAATTTCCATCCGTCACCTGGAGCAATTCTTTAAGCGAGTTAAAATCATAACGTTCGTTCACCGTCAAAACCGCCATTATCTGCAACCTCAATCGATTTTCGAATGCTTTATCAAAGTTCTTTAACATGCCTATCCTCGCTTTCGTTCATGTTTGAAAAAAATCAACGAGCCATAGAGTATATGAAAAAAACCAAACCCGATACACCAAAACAATAAATCATGACCGGGTAAAATCAAGGCGACCAATCCCGTAAGGATTAATAACCACCCCAAACCCTTAATGGTACTGAACGTAAATTGACCCCCAGCCACCAGTGATAAACCATAAAAGACAAGCAGTGCAGGGATGATCATTTGAAAGTAGCCTTGCCATATAGCGATTAAACTGACCATTCCCCCAGCTAATAGCGGAGGAAGCATGGCTTGAAACAAGGCCTTACTTGCGGGATTCCAAATCTGTTGACCGGCCGTCTGCGCTTTTCTTTTAGAGAGTAAAAATGCCGTTCCGACGGCCATTATCAAAACAAGCACCGCCACGAGCAACAAGAACATCGCTTCGGGCTGGCCTGCCCCATTTTGCCCTATTTTTGAAGCAAAAAAAGCTCCAATCAACGCATAAACACCCGCTAAAATACCCGCTAGACCACTAAGCGATAAGAATTTCACTGAGCGTTCCATCAAAAGTCTGATGGACTGAATTTCTGAAAACATGGATTCTTTCTTCATTTTTAAAAGTACTTTGAACTACAAAGTAAGTAAAAAGAATCCATACCAGCACATTATTTTTTATAAAAAATGATTTTGTTCTGAGGTTATTAAATCGTTTTAAGAAACGCGGTTAGGCTCCATTTTCCAGGTGCTTACCTTGATCCAAGACTTTCCAAAGTCCCCCGGCAATGACAGCACCCAACAGCGGAGCCACGATAAACAACCAAAGCTGATTCAACGCTGTTCCTCCAGCCAATAATGCTGGACCAAAACTACGGGCAGGATTAACTGATGTCCCAGTAATCGGAATGGCGACCAGGTGGATTAAAATTAAAGTTACGCCAATCGCCAACCCGGCCATTGTTCCATTACCCCACTTTCCGGTGGCGCCAATGATGACGAATAAAAAGATAAACGTGAGGATGGTTTCGGTCAGAAAAGCAGCAGTCACATTGTACTCATTTTGATACCCCTCTCCCCAACCATTTGCACCATACGCCCATTCTCCTGGAGTAAATCCGGCTAATTGGCCATTCAGAATTTGTTGAAGTACAAAAGCGCCTAATAATGCACCCGCGAATTGAGCCACCCAGTAAACAAGCGCATCTTTAAAGGAAATATTTCCCTTTACCAGCATACCAATGGTGACTGCTGGATTAATATGACAGCCTGTAATCCCACCAATGGCATAAGCAAAAGCAACTACCGAAAGACCGAAGGCCATGGAAATTCCGAGCAATCCCAGCCCCGAAAGACCACCTGCGGTATCCAAGCCAGCAACAGCTGCCGCTCCACATCCAAACAAGACCAAGCCAAATGTTCCGATTAGCTCAGCAATAAATTTTAACGAAGTTTTGGTTTCCATAATTGATTAATTTTAGATTTTCTCAAATATAAAAACATTTTGAATAATTAATCATTAAAATTTTACAATCATGAAATTCTAAACCTACCATCATGAAAATCTATAACCTTATTTCAATCTTAGTTCTCCTTCACTGCGCGGAGCATTTCTCGCTTACCCGCAGCGCCCGGTAACTTTTCGATCGAAAACCCCAGTCCTTTCAAACTACGTTTCAAGTCACCCGTAATGGAATAGGTCACGAAGACCCCACCCTTCGCCAGATTTTTCGTCACATGGGCCAAAACTTCCTTCGTCCACATTTCTGGCTGGTGCGTCGCAGAAAAAGCATCGAAATAAATCAGATCGAACTCGCCATTCCAACTTGTCTCCATGATTTTTTGGGGCAATATTTGAAGATTTATCCGATCCGAAATTTGAATTTGTTGCTTCAAAGCGGACGGATAGGACTTAATAAAGGGATCCCAAACCGATTCCTCTACCAGTTTCGAATAATCGAGCATCTCCAAAGCCTCAACAGGTAATGGAAAAGCCTCCACACCCAGATAGTCCATTTGAACCTGATGGGTGGGATCTCGGCGCTCCAAAAAATCGACACTCATTAAAAAATTCAAACCCGTCCCAAAACCCACTTCTAAGATGCGGATCTGGGATTGATCCAAAGCGGAAATGCCTTGCAGCGTATGTTCTAATCCCATCCCCACAAATACATGTTTACTCTCTCCTAGTGCCCCATGTCGCGAGTGATAATGCTCCCCTATCGTCTCCTGGTATATGGTTTTGGAGCCGTCGCTCGTATCGACGAATTGAATCGTATTTATTCCCTTCATGCTGCTCAAAATAAAAAAAAATCATACATTAGCGCTCACCATGATAAATCCTAGAAGAGAATTTTTAAAAAATTACAGTAGTTTACTTTTGTTGCTCCTTGGAATTTTCCTCGGTACTTTGGTCGGAATCTTTATGCCTCAAGTAGTTTCCTGGTTGAAGCCCTTGGGAGATGTGTTTCTGAACCTCATATTCGCTGCGGTAATTCCGCTTCTATTTTTCGCCATTGCATCATCGGTAGCCAACCTAGACGGCTCACAGAAGCTTGGGAAAACACTCATGGTGATGTTCAGTTTTTTTTTAATCACCATAGTCGTCACTGCCGTCGTGACCATCTTTGCGGTATGGTTGTTT
>DASRQK010000219.1:0-2633 GCA_035645875.1 Sphingobacteriaceae bacterium
CTATACTATGCGTTATTTATTCGTGTATACTGCAAAGGGAATAATAACCTCCTCCAAAGAGATGCCTCCGTGTTGGAAAGTGCCATTGAAATAATTGACGAAATGATTATAATTATTCGGGTAGACAAAGTAGGTGTCTTCCTTCGCGAAAATAAAGCTGGAACTCACGCGTTGCTTAGGTAGCTGTGCATCGTGCGGAACCTTGATATGGAAGACGTCCTTGCCGATGAAGCTGAGGTTTTTCCCTTGCTTATAGCGGAGATTAGTATTCGTGTTCCGGTCTCCGATCACCTTGCTTGGTCGTTTTACTTTAATGGTCCCGTGGTCGGTCGTGACGATAATCTGAACGTTTTTTTGGGCCAACCACTTCAGGGTATCCAATAGTGGCGAATGTTCGAACCAGGATAGGGTGAGGGAGCGATAGGCAGCCTCGTCATTGGCTAATTCCCGAATCATCGCCATATCGGTCCGCGCATGGGAAAGCATATCCACAAAATTGTATACCAGCACATTGAAGTTATTATTCATCAAGTTTGGAAGGTTTTCAGTGACCTCCTTTCCTTGTTCCAGGGTTAAAACTTTATGATAAGAATGTTTACAGGGTTTGCGAATCATTCTTTTAATCAAGTGGCTCAAAAACTCTGCTTCATGTTGATTTTTACCGCCCTCGTCCTCGTCGTTCTGCCATAGTTTTGGAAACTGCTTTTCCATTTCTAAAGGAGTCATCCCACTGAAGATAGCATTACGGGAATATTGGGTCGCGGTCGGCAAAATACTGAAATAACTATCCTCTTCTTCCAGCCTGAAATATTGAGTAATCACCTCGTTGATGACTTTCCATTGGTCATAACGCAGGTTATCTATCAGAAAGAAAAAAGTGGGGCGCTCGCCGATCCGGTGTAATACCTTCCGAGCCATGAGTTGATGTGATAGGGTAGGGCTGGTTTCCGGATTTTTCAGCCATTTCATGTAATTTCGTTCGATAAACTTGGAAAATTGGATGTTGGCCTCAGACTTTTGCATGGTTAAAATTTCGTGCATGCCCGAGTCTTCCAGCTTTTCCAGGGATAGCTCCCAGTACACCAGCTTTTTATAGGCGTCCACCCATTCTTCAAATCCCAAATCATCATTCAAGGTCATGCCCAGGTTTCTAAAATCTTGTTGATAGGCCATGGTCGTTTTTTCGCTGACCAATCGCTTGTTTTCCGTCAATCTTTTAATGGTGAGTAGGATTTGCTTGGGATTTACCGGCTTAATCAGGTAGTCGTCAATTTTGGAGCCGATCGCTTCTTCCATCAGGTGCTCTTCCTCGTTCTTAGTCACCAGCACCATGGGAATGCGCGAATCTAATCCTTTCATGATGGTCAACGCCTCCAGACCAGTCATCCCAGGCATATTCTCATCGAGGAAAATCAGGTCAAAATTACCGTTTTTAAAGGCGTCGACCGCGTCATTTCCGTTAGTCACGGTTTTGACTTGGTAACCTTTTTCTTCCAGCAATAAGATATGGGGGCGCAGTAAATCGATTTCATCGTCGGCCCAAAGTATTTTGGTGTTCTGCATCAATTTTGTCAGTTTCGAGTCTAAATCCCTATGTTTTTCGATAGGATTAGGCGAAATTAACTAAAAAAAGCCTCTTTTTCATTCCTTTTAACAATAATTAACGGGCTACAATCGTATCTTTGTATCGAGATTGGTAAGAATTGTTTTGAATAAGAGAAAAATCATCAATGACCCGGTTTATGGGTTCATCCATATTCCCACTGACTTTATTTTTGATATAGTCCAGCATCCCTATTTTCAACGATTGCGCTACATCAAACAAGTGAGTATGACCCATTTGGTTTATCCTGGGGCACTGCATACCCGATTTCAACATGCTTTAGGTGCCATGCATTTGATGGGCTTGGCATTGGACACGATTCAATCTAAGGGAACACCGGTAAGTGCCGAAGAGCGCGAGGCAGCCTGCATCGCTGTATTGCTGCATGATTTAGGCCATGGTCCCTTTTCTCATTCTTTGGAGCATACCATTGTGGAGGGCGTTTCTCACGAATTGCTCTCATCACTTCTAATGGAGGAATTGGACCAATATTTTAGTGGTCGCCTCGGTTTGGCCAAAGCCATTTTTAACAATCAATACCCTAAAACATTCTTGCATCAGTTAGTTTCCAGTCAATTGGATACCGATCGAATGGATTACCTGAATCGAGATAGTTTTTTTACTGGTGTTTCGGAAGGCGTCATCGGTTTCGATCGGATCATCAAAATGTTTCATGTCGTGGACAACGAGTTAGTGGTGGAGCAGAAGGGGATTTACTCGGTGGAAAAATTTTTGATCGCTCGCAGGTTAATGTATTGGCAGGTTTATCTTCATAAAGCCGTATTAAGCGCTGAGGGCATGCTGTTGCAATTGTTGAGACGGGCTAAGGAATTGTTCCAAAATGGCGAATACCAAATGGGAAACCTTACATCGCAAACGATCTCCCCATCATTGGAACATTTTTTGAGCAGATTTATAAATCGCCAAGAATTTGAATCAGATATTGTACATTTGAGGCATTTTACGAATTTGGACGATGTCGATATACTTTCAGCCATCAAAACATGGGCTACGCATGAAGACGTTATTT
>DASRQK010000220.1:0-3054 GCA_035645875.1 Sphingobacteriaceae bacterium
AGTCCATATGGAATCCGCATTGAACAGTTCAGCGAATAAAGAAACCTCCTATTTGGTCCAAATCTATGGATCCCTCGGCGGGATCTATCATCATCTGGAGATGCATGCTGCATCCGACGTGGCCTTTGAAGAGGCATTGACCCATGACAGTTTGGACGTTTATGCGTTGAATAATTATGCGTATTACCTGGCTTTGAGAAATGATAAACTGGATCGGGCCATAGAAATGTCCACCCGTGCCGTGGAAATGCAACCCAATGAAGCTACCTTCGAAGATACCCACGCATGGGTGCTCTATCGAAAGGGAAAATTTCAGGAGGCGCTAATATGGATTCGCAGAGCATTGGACAATTCTGATGAGCCTTCGGCGACCCTATTGGAGCATTATGGAGACATTCTTTACCGAAATGGCAAAGTCCGAGATGCGGTGAGTCAGTGGAAAAAAGCGCAGAAATTTGTATCTGCAGATGATGGAACAGCGATGCGATTGGCGGAAAAAGTGCGATCCCGGACGATCGTAGAATAGCCTAAATTTTGTGTGTAGTCTAGATCATTACTCGCCTTTTCGCTTATGCTAAATAAAACCTTTTATGCAACCTGTCAGACTTTTTGGATCATTTCACTGGTCCTGCTTTCGGCCTGTGCGCCTAAAAGGCATTTGAGCAGTACTGTAGATGAATCGGACTGGACGGTGCGCACTGAAAAAGAAAAACGACAATATGTGGAGGATTTGATGTCGGAACAATGGATTTTTAAAAATATTCAAGTCCGGGCGAAGGGTTTTTTAACGATTAATGATCAAAGTAACCACGAAGTCAATGTGCAGATCCGAATGATAAAAGATGAGGCGATTTGGATGTCTGCGACGGCAATTTTGGGTGTGGAAGTAGGCAGGGTGCTCTTGACTCCAGATAGTATAAAGGTAGTGAACCGTCTGGAATCGACCTATTTTCAAGATACTTATCTTCGCGGCAGCCCATGGTTCGGGGAAGACGTGGATTTTGTGAGCTTACAGCAGTTGTTGGTCGGAAATGCTCCACGATCGGTGCAACTCTTCCCCATGGTTTTTTCAGAAAATGGATGGGGTGGCGCTTATTTTTCACGAGAAGATCGTGAAGTGATTTTTGATGAGCATAAGCGTTTATCGTGGTGGAAGGGAAATCAACTTTCGATCCATCATGCTTACGGGCCAGAGCAATTTGCTCCTGAACATCCGAATAAATCGACATGGAGCTTACAGGTCGGCGCCCTGAGTTTACGAGCGACGATGGATTATAACCGAGTAGACAGCGTAGATGAATTGTCTTTACCTTTTAACATTCCGAATGGTTACAGACAAATTCAGTAGCAGCGATATAAATACATGGATATTCTTCCAAGAATGATTACTTTCGCAGGTGATGAGTGTTATTCGTAGTTTATTAGTCTTCATGGTGGCTCTGGTGGTGATGGTTCCTGGCCTGAAAGCCCAGCAAAGTAGTGCTGAGCTGCAGAAACAAAGAGAGCGCCTGGATCGAGAAATTCGTCAATTGAGCGAGAGCTTAAAGACGACTTCGAGTGATCGTACTTTGTCACTTAGGCAGGTAAATGCCTTGACTGCTCAATTGCGCTTGCGTGAGCAGAAGATTGCTACCATTAATCAAGAAATCCGCATCCTCAATAATCAAATCGCGACCAATACCCGTGCGGTAAAGCAGCTGGAAGAGGAATTGGCCCAATTGAGACAAGATTATGAACGGATGGTGCTTTTCGCTTTTCGCAATCGGAATGCACACCATAAGATGATGTTTATTTTTGCATCAAAAGATTTTAATCAGGCCTTTAAACGGGTGAAGTACCTTCAGCAATTAAATGAATCCCGAAAGAATAAATCGGTAGAGATTGCAGAAACCCAGGCTGAGATCGAGCTTAAATTAGCACAATTAGAAGCCAGTCGAAAGGAGCAAGCTGCCTTGTTAGCAGAACAGCAATCGGAGCGGAAGGAAATTGCGGCTGAGCAGGGTGAGGAGTCTCGCGTCCTCAGATCCCTAACCGCCAAGGAGAAGGAGTTTGAGCAGGAGATTAATATGCGTCAGCAGGAATTAAGGCGCTTGACTGCTGCGATTAACCAAGCCATTCAGCGTGAATTAGAGGAAGAGCGTCGAAGAGAGGAGGAAGCTCGGAAAGCTGCGGTGCGTGCAGAAGCGGCCAGAACGGGCAAAACCGTTGAAGAGATCGAAGCGGAGACGCCTACCGTGACTCGATCCAATGCGGAGCTTTTGGCGGCAACCCCAGAGGCGGCTCGTCTTTCTGCAGATTTTGCAAGTAACAAAGGACGCCTTCCCTGGCCGGTCAAAAATGGAATTGTGACGACGGGCTTCGGTATGCGCACCGATGGGGTGAACGCACAAAGCGCCATGGAAGGCATTCGTATTCAGACCCATGAAGGGATGGCGGTCACCGCTGTTTTCGATGGAGAAGTGACGGTGGTGTTACAATTACAAGGATTGGGCTATGTGGTTTTAGTGAAACATGGTCAATTTTATACCGTTTATGGCAATCTGCGTGGATTGACGGTGAAAAAGGGGGATAGTGTTACTACAGGGCAGACTTTGGGTACTGCGATTACTGATTCTGAGGGGATGACCGAGGTTCATTTTGAACTGATTGATGCAGTAGTTCGACAGAATCCCGAACATTGGCTTGCGAAATAATAGAATTTAATCCTTACCTTTGTAGAGAATGTGTTTTTGTAACGTTTAGTTTTTAGAGGTTATAAAGACGGTATTAATTTGATTAACTATGTTCAGTTCAACATTATTGTTTCTAGGAGCTCAAGAGATTATTCTGATCGTCCTTGCATTATTGCTTCTTTTTGGAGGAAAAAAAATCCCAGAATTGATGCGTGGCATGGGTAGAGGAATTCGTGAATTTAAAGAAGGTCAAAAAGAGACGCCTAAAGAAGAAATCGAAGATTCTAACAAACAATAGACTCCCGGTAGGGCAGCCTATTTAACCAATAAGCTTGTGAAAAATAGTTTGTTCCTGACTATGCTGGGAGGTGCGCTCTTCCAG
>DASRQK010000221.1:0-3119 GCA_035645875.1 Sphingobacteriaceae bacterium
CATAAACCGGTAGGTTCTCCCGATTTGATTTATGCAGGTTCTGAGCCGACCGGTCCTCTTCCAAAATCCTTGGATTTTGGATTGATCCAGCAGGATGAAAGTGATTCCTTTACCGCCTTGATTTTTGGAGATCCTCAAGCCTATAACATGAACGAAATTGAGTATTTCGCTCAGGGTATTGTCAAGGAATTGGAGGGCATTGATAACATTGCGTTTGGAATCAGTCTGGGTGATTTGGTAGGCGATGATCTGGTGCTTCACAATCCCTATATTCAAGCCACATCCAAAATCGGTATTCCTTGGTACAATTTGATGGGAAATCACGATATGAACTTTGATGCGACGACAGACTCCCTGTCAGATGAAACCTTTGAAGCGAATTTTGGTCCAGCGAATTATTCCTTTAATTATGGTGATGCGCACTTTATCGTATTGGACAATATTCTGTATCCGGATCCGCGCGATGGTCGTGGATATTGGGGTGGTTTTCGTAAGGATCAATTAGATTTTGTAGAAAATAATCTGCGTTTTGTTCCGAAAGATAAGCTGATCGTTTTGGCCTTTCATATTCCATTGTTACACCGGAATGAAAACTCCTTCCGCAATGCGGATCGCCAGCGTTTGTTTGATCTTTTGAAGGATTATCCAAACACGCTGTCCATGTCTGCGCATACGCACCTACAACGGCAAAACTTCTATACCAAAGCTGACGGTTGGCATCAGGAAAAACCGCACCATGAGTACAATGCCGGAACTACTTCGGGCGACTGGTATTCGGGGGAATTTAACGAACAGGGCGTGCCCACTTCCACCATGCGGGATGGAACTCCGAAGGGTTACGCTTTCTTAAGAATTGATGGAAATCAATATAAGATAGATTACCAAGTAGCGGGCGAATCTTCTGATTATCAGATCCAATTGTTCCATCCGAATGTAGTCGCTCGAGGACGAAACACATCCGCTCAGATATATGCAAATTTCTTTATGGGGCATCCGGGGAACAATGTGGAGTATCGCATCGGTGACGGGAAGTGGAACAAAATGACGCACGTAGAAATGGCCGATCCGTCCTATGTGGCTTTGCATTACCGTTGGGATCAAACCGAGGAACTATTCCCGGGTCGCAGACCTTCCGCTGCGGTCAATAGCACACACATTTGGAGAGGTTCTATTCCGACCAATCTACCTGCCGGCGAACACCAAATCGAGGTCCGTGCCACCGATATGTTTGGTCGTACTTTCTACACCACGAGTAGTTATCGATTGGCCCCTCCGGCGAAGCGGTAAAACCTATTTTTCTCAAAAAAAAACCAGAATGTACACGATCGGGTAGATTTATTTCTGCCCGATCGTTTTTATTTCGGAGTTTTTGTATCTTCACCCGATATAAAATTATCGGTAATGAAATCTACAAGATTTGTAAACCTCTTATTACTCGTCTTCCTGGCCGTGCTCCTGGCTTATGCCAATCATTTTGAGAATGGTTTTCATTTCGATGATACACACACCATCACCAACAATCCCGCCATTGAAAAGCTGGATGTAGTGACCTTTTTTAAAGACGGTAGTACCTTCAGTTCCCTGCCGAGCAACCAGTCTTATCGGCCGTGGATCACCACCATCAATGCCTTGGATTATCAGGTGTTGGGCGGTTTATATCCGGGGCCCTTCCATGTGCATATCTTCCTCACGTTTTTGATCACCATTGGGCTTCTGGTCTATTTGGTGCGAAAGATTTTGCGCCAACATGCCTCTTCGATTCCGCATCTGGAACAAGATCGATTGGCATTGATTACAGGTGCTGTATTTGGCTTATTGTGTGCCAATGCCGAAACGGTCAATTACATTATCCAACGGGCAGAAATCGAAGCCGGCTTGTTCATTCTCGCCGGATTCGTGGCCTTTTTGCAGGGTGGGATTTGGAGAAAGTGGCACCTCTATATGATCTTCCCGGTCCTTGGGTTTTTCGCCAAAGAGCTCGCTTTTACCTTTGCGCCTCTATTGCTGATCTATTTTCTGATTTTTGAGCAAAAAGTGGATCTCCTCCGTTTCTACCGAGCAGAGGAGCTCCCAAAAGTCTGGCGCGCGGTTCGCCAATCCCTACCTGCCTTTGCGATCACCCTGGTTTTCGGCTTGATCTATGCGCAGATGCTTCCCGAAACCTTTTCCACCGGCTCGTCGGATCGTTGGGCCTATTTGATGACGCAGCCTTTTGTGATCGGACATTACGTGTTGACCTTTTTCATCCCCTATAATTTATCGGCCGATACGGATTGGACCACCTTTACATCCCTTGCCGATTACCGGGTTTGGATCGGCATTTTCGTCGTGCTGCTGCTCATTTGGCTGGCTTTGAAAACATCGTCCCATCCAGACACGCGCATGGTATCCTTTGGATTAATTTGGTTTTTGATCACACTGGCGCCTACCTCATCCATCATTCCCTTAGCCGAAGTGCTCAATGATCACCGCGCCTTCATTCCTTATATGGGCTTGACCATGGCTGTGGTTTTCGGAGTGCGCTATGTATTGATTCGCTACTTTTCGGGTCAATACCGTCAGCCCGGTACGCAAAAAATATTATGGGGACTGCTTTTTTTGGTATTGGCTGCCAATGCTTATGGCGTACACGAGCGAAATAAAGTCTGGAGGAACGACCTCAGCCTCTGGAAGGATGTGACCGAAAAAAGTCCAGGTAATGGACGTGGATTTATGAATTATGGTCTAGCCTTGATGGCACGAGGGGAATTTGCCGCGGCGGAGGAAAACTTTCTACAAGCACAAAGCCGAAATCCGGACTATTCATTGGTCTATATCAATTTAGGTATTTTGAAAAATGCGATGGGTGAGGCCTCGACCGCTGAAACCTATTTTAAGCAAGCACTGAACACGTCTACATCCGGCTTTCAGTCGCATTATTATTATGGTAAATTTTTGTCTGAGAGCGGGCGTGTGGAGGAGGCGAAGGCACAGTTGGAACAGGCATTGATCCTGAATCCCCATGATCATCAGTCGCGCCAATTACTTCATGATTTGGAGCAAGGAATACCCCCTGCGGAGGAATCTACTGGAGGACTGCGTACTGCGGATGATTACCTTGCTTTGAGCTTGGCAATGTA
>DASRQK010000222.1:0-2001 GCA_035645875.1 Sphingobacteriaceae bacterium
TGTTCAAAATCATAGCGTATTTGATTTTCCTGCAGATAATCAATAAGGATTTCTAAAGCAATGGGAATGTTCTTATTATTGTCATGCATCAATATGATGTCATTGTTTTTGAGCTTGCTAATTATCGAATTAGCTATCTCATTAGGTGATTCGTTTTTATTGTAATTCCACTCTCCTCCGCTGTTTGACATTAGAATCATTTTTAAGTCTAGGGACTTTGCTGCGTATATAGACTTAAGATTTAACCTTCCAAACGGTGGCCGAAATAAACCTGAATTAGCGCCAAATTTACTCAGCACAATGTCGCACTTTTTTACATCATCCTTGTACTCGTTGAAATTCGAATCATCTGTATTAATATGGTTATATGAATGATTGGCCAAAAGATGCCCTTCACGAATTATATCTTTAACTAATTCTGGGTTCTCTTCACATTTTTTACCAACTACGAAGAAAATTGCTTTGCACCTATGCTGTCTTAAAACCTCAAGAACTTTGGGAGTGAACTGGGGACAAGGGCCGTCATCAAAAGTAATAATAGCCCTTTTGCTTGACTCGCCTGGTAGTTTCTGAATCATGATGGATTTAGGAATGACAGATTTTAAGTATGACTTAAACTTTATTTTGGCTTGCATTTTATGAATCTCGTAGCTTTTTCTTGATTGGTTCGTACACAAGACCAACAAATTGTATTGTATCGCGCTTCCAAACAGGCAGCATTTCAGCAATTTTTAACGCACAAACGGAATTATGCAGACAAAACGCTATTTTGGGAAAATTTCCCGCTCCCGTCACGTTGTGAACCAGGCCGGAGTCCGCACCCGCGCCCGTACCCGATGTGAGCCCTTCAAACCAAAGTGCCATTCATTGCCATTTTGGCCTGAAGGCTGCTTGCGATTAACAACCTACTAAGTTCTATCTTTATGTCCGATGGGCAGCAAGTCGGCGTGCTGAGCGAGCCAATGGAATCCGGGTTCAATAAAGACCTATGTGGTTGGCTGGCCTCTGGGGCGGCCCAAATTTTTCCTTAGGCCTTTCAGTAGGCCGATACTACGACCTACCAGATAAAAGTTGTCAATTAACAAGATTTTTGCGATTTCATTCAAAGACTTTATGCGCCAGTCTGATCTTTTTATCCGTTTAATGGCAAGAATTAACGCGGGCAGCTGGCTGCCAGCCAGCAGAATAGCCGTCGAAAAATAGTTAGATGTGAACAATGAAAATAGAGTGCCAGCCGAACATCCAAGGAAGATCAATGTTAGCCAGAACACTTTATCCTTTAGTGAGTTCATGAAATCAGGGATGTAGTTTTCGGAATGCCAAATCTGTCGTGCAATGAAATCTCCCGGGGTTTCCGGACTCCCTAGATGCGCTACAGAAAGTTCTGGGGAAATAATGACTTCCAGCCCGCTAGCAAGGGCTTGAACGTACAAGTCAGAGTCCTCTCCGGAGGTCAAGGTTTCGTTGAAACCGCCCAACTGCTCGATATCTCTCCTCCACATGAAGATGGAACTGCCCATCAGAGCTCGCTGTTGTGTCGACCTTCCTGAGTCGTTCAAAATCCAGTATTTTTCAATCCAGCTGGCATTCTCTCGAGGCCTTAATCCACCACCAAAGGTGTGTTTTGGATGTTTTTCGAGAAGAGCTACGCCTGTTTCTATCCAATCCGAGGCCACTACACAGTCTGCATCTGTACATATGGTGACCGCTCCTGAAGAGCTGGCAATGCCGAAGTTCCTTACTGCCCCGACGTTCCCATCCGGCTTACTAAGCACCAAATCGGCGAGCGCCGAGGCTATTTCCGGCGTTCTGTCCGTTGATCCGTTATCTACAACGATGATTTCGTATCGATCCCGGGGATATGACTGGTTTAGAAGAGAGGAAAGACTTGCTTCAATATCCTTCTCTTCATTAAAAGCAGGAATTATCACAGAACAAAACGGCCTATCATTCATGTGTCGTTGCTCGGAAGCGTGTTGTGAATGGGGTCAAAAGCTTCCG
>DASRQK010000223.1:0-3665 GCA_035645875.1 Sphingobacteriaceae bacterium
CGAACGGGGCACGTCGGTGTACTTGGTGGATCGGGTGATTCCCATGTTACCGGAACGAATTTCCAATAACTTGTGTTCCTTAAGGCCCAATGAAGATCGACTGAGTTTCTCGGCGATCTTCGAAATGGATAAAAATGCTCAAATCAAGAAGGAATGGTTCGGCAAAACAGTGATTCATTCGGATTACCGCATGAGTTATGAGACGGCGCAGGCGGTTTTGGACCAATCGGACGAGGCCGGAGATGCGGCGCGATTCAGCAATGAACTACATGAGCTGAACCGACTGGCGTATATTTTACGTGAACGAAAATTCAAAAATGGGGCAATCAATTTTGAGAGTACTGAGGTGAAATTTCGTTTAGACGAAAAGGGCAAACCGCTGGGCGTGTATGTGAAGGAGCGGAAGGATGCGCATAAGTTGATTGAGGATTTTATGCTGCTGGCCAATCGGCGTGTGGCGGAATTTATCGGTAGAAAAGGCAATACGAAGCAGAGAAAGACTTTTGTGTACCGGGCGCACGATGCACCGAATCCCGAAAACATGCAGACTTTCGCGCAATTTGCTTCACGCTTTGGCCATAAATTAAATTTACGTTCGGAGCGGGAAACCGCCAGGTCGTTAAATGGTTTAATGAAGCGCATCGAGGGCAGTAAGGAACAAAATGTATTGACCACGCTGGCGATTCGTTCCATGGCCAAGGCGATTTATACGACGAAAAGAACCAGCCATTATGGTTTGGCCTTTGATTATTATACCCATTTTACTTCGCCCATTCGCCGTTATCCGGATATGATGGTGCATCGTTTACTGGAGTTTTACTTAGATGGTGGGAAGGATGTGAATGCGGAAGCCTATGAGAAATTGTGTGAGCATGCGTCCCAAATGGAGAAAAAAGCGGCTGACGCCGAACGGGCTTCGGTGAAGTATAAGCAAGCCGAATACCTGCAGGATCAGATCGGTGTAGAATATACGGGATTGATCTCGGGGGTTACCGAATGGGGAATTTATGTGGAAATCGAGGAGAACAAATGCGAGGGAATGGTGAGGCTGCGAGATCTAACCGATGATTTCTATGCGCTGGATGAAAAAAATTACGCCGTCATCGGCAAGCGGAAAAAGAAAACCTATCAGCTCGGTGATGAAGTCCAAATCCTGGTGAAGAAAGTGGATTTGGCTCGGCGTCAAATCGATTTTACCATGGTTTCCTAAAGGGCTTTTTAATACGGCCGCCCTGGCCATTTTTAAAAAGCCTTTACTCAGAAGTATACGCTCTATGGCAAAAACCTTAATGCACAAATGTCCGGACATTTGTGCATTAGGGTTTTCGTGAAAAAGACATGTAGGTAAAGTCGAACCAAAAAGTCGAACCGAAAAGCCGAACCGAAAGCCTCCCCGCCAAACACACACCCTCCCGTCGCCCCCCAGTTGCCCCCCAGTTGCCCCCACCTGTCCCCCACCTGTCCCCCACCTGAATTTTCCGAGTCCATCTGGCATAGATTTTGAATATTATTCAGCAAATAGCTATATTTGCAGAATATATGACAGCAGAATCGAACACAGACCAAACAGAGTTCAGCCTCGATCAGGTGGACCTGCAGATTTTGAGGCTCTTACAAGAGCATGCTCGGATTAACAATGCGGATATTGCCCGTGAGCTGGGGATGGCGCCGTCAGGGATTTTGGAGCGGGTAAAAAAACTCGAGCAAAAAAATGTGATCCTGCAGTACAATGCGAGGATCAATCCCGTAGCCGTAGATCAGAAACTTCTGGCATTTATTTTCATTAAAGCAAACGATGGCCTGGGTTCTCCCGATACGGCGAAAGCCCTGGCTGCCATTCCGGAGGTGCAGGAGGTGCATGATATCGCTGGCGATGATGGTTATTTGGTCAAAGTTCGCACGCACGATTCGGCCAGTCTGGTGAATTTGATCCGAAACTCTTTCAGTCAAATCCCGACCATCGTTTCGACCCGCACGACCATCGTACTGGACACCTTAAAAGAAGATTCAAAAATAGTGATAGAGGGATAAAAAATGAATATCGTTCCAAATACACAAAACAAATTCAATGCGATGGTGATCCTGGCATACGCGATGGTGTATATCGTGTGGGGATCGACCTATTTCTTTATTCACAAAGCCCTGGCCGGTTTTGAACCGTTTATGTTAGGGGCATTCCGCTTTCTTACGGCTGGACTCATGATGCTCACCTGGTGCCATTTCCGGGGCCATAAAATCTTTGATTGGTCCACCATTAAAAGCGCGGGTATCACCGGATTACTGCTGCTCTTTATCGATTCGGGAATCATCATTTGGGTGGAACAATTTCTGGCCAGCGGTCTGGTCGCCATCATGGCCGCCTCGGCTGCGATCTGGTTTGTCATTTTGGACAAGCCCAACTGGGGAAAAAATTTCCGCAGCCTACCGATCGTCATCGGCCTATTTCTGGGATTTGCCGGGGTGGTGATGCTGTTTGGAGATCAATTGACCCTGACGACCGATCCCGCCGAACGCAGTACCCATCTCCAGGGCATGATTCTACTGGTTATAGGTGCGATCGCCTGGACGGGTGGATCACTGTACTCCAAGTATTCCAACAATTCGGAAAAACAAGCGCAGACCAATTCCATGGTAGGAACGGCCTGGCAAATCCTGATCGGTGGTGGGGCTTTTGCGATCACAGCGGGAATCAATGGAGAACTGGCCGCTTTTGATATTTTGGCTGTGCCAGAAGAAGCGTGGTGGGCCATGGTCTACCTCATTGTATTTGGTTCGACCATCGCATATAGCTCCTACATTTGGCTCCTAAAAGTTCGACCCGCCACGGAGGTCAGCACCTATGCTTATGTCAATCCCATCGTGGCAGTGGCCTTGAGTTTTTTCCTGACCGATGAAACCATTACCGGCACCCAAATTTTGGGCCTCGGCGTCATCTTGTTGTCTGTGTTTTTAATGAATTGGGACGCTTACATGAAGACGCGAAAACTCGACAGGGGCGCGGCATTGACCACATTGAACCAAAAAGACAGGTCGTATAAACGGCAGATTCGGACCAAACCACTTTATCAATTCCGTAGGAGAAACCGGGAAGAAGATCCGCAAACACCGGAACTACGCTAAGCCCAGTCGCAGCCACTGTAATTCCAGTCGGCTTTACTCTAATCCCAAATTAAAATCCTGGCGCAATCGGTCCAGGATTTCGTTTTTCTGGATCATGGCCTGGTATTTTTCCTGTGCCGTATAGGGTTTTCGCGTGACGGGATTATCTTCCAATACTTCCTGAATATGAATGGCATAATTTCGCAAACTTTGGCGCAATGCATTCACCATATCCGGTTTTTCCACCACCAGGAGATCCCGTTGAATGGTGTTCTCAATGACCATCTCGATTTGGGCATCACCCACTAAGCGAGGCGGATGAGCAGTCAGAAGGGTAAAGATATTGATTTTATTGGCGGCTTTATAACGATCGGCCAATGCATGCCATTCCTTCAGCAGGACATCCATTTGAATGGGTTCAAAAACATCGCCACTGACCAATACAGGTTCCTTGTCTTCTTCTTGAGGGTTGGAACCCAAATCATTAAGATCCAATCCGACGGAAAGTTTCGCTTTGCTCCATGAAGCCGCCGTCGGCTTAGGTGCTTCGGCTGGCGCCGGTGTCG
>DASRQK010000224.1:0-3153 GCA_035645875.1 Sphingobacteriaceae bacterium
AAACCGATCTCCATATCTTCGCCGTCGAATTGGCAAGACAGTCTTTCATGCGCCTCGTTGGAAAAATCCAAATCCTCGGATGAGATGTGTAACTCGCTTCCCGAAATTTTCAGTCTGACCTGATGCGTGGTTTTATTCGCAAAAATAGACACCCGCTTTAACGTATTTAAAAACGTACTGCGATCCAATGTCAAGACATTTGGATTTACTTGAGGAATCACTGCTACATAATCCGGATACCGCTCATCCACCAATCTACAGATTAAATGTATACTGCCAAAGCTAAAGAACGCATTGGTGTTATTGTATTGCACTTCTACATCCACATCCTCCACCGGTAAGGTAGATTTTAACAGGGAGAGCGCTTTTTTTGGCAGGATCAATGAAGTTTCTTGGTCAGAACGAATGTCATTTCGGGTATAACGCACCAATTTATGCGCATCCGTAGCGACGAATGTCACCGCATCCTTATTCAATTGGACCAATACCCCAGCCATGGCCGGACGGAGTTCGTCGTTGCTGACCGCAAAAATCGTTTTATTAATGGCTTCCGCTAAAATCGGTGCAGAAATCGCTACTTTTGAAGCGTTTTCCACCACTGGGATTTTCGGGAAATCTTCTGCATTCTCGCCACTTAACTTGTACTTACCATCGCCTGCGCTGATCTCGATCGCCAGCGTAGACTGATCGACCGAAAATGCGACCGGTTGATCCGGAAGGGTCTTTAAGGTCTCGATTAAAATCTTCGACGGCATCGCTACTTTTCCATCTTCCTTCGCCTCGATCGGCAGGGAGGTAACCATGCTGGTCTGCAGATCCGTCGCCGATATGGTCAATACATTTTCTTTGATCTCAAAGAGAAAATTTTCCAAAATAGGAAGAACCGCACTGCTGCTCGACGCGCCACTGATGGCCTGTAATTGTTTGAGTAATATGGAAGTAGAAACGATAAATCTCATGTCTGATTCTAATTAATCTATATACCTGCAATGATAAGCAAAAGATTTTAGATTTTGGAAGGAAAACACCGAAATTAATGCAATTAAGTGTTTCTAAATGCTTAAAAACCCCTTCTAAAAGTTTACCTTTGTTCCATGCGGATAATGGCCTTTGATTATGGTACAAAAAGGATAGGGGTAGCGGTCACGGATCCCCTTCAGATCATAGCCAATGCCCTGACTACCGTACATCCAGATGAGGTCTGGAATTTTTTAGCGAAGTACCTGGAACAGGAGCCAGTAGCGAAATTCATCGTGGGCCTTCCTCTTCAAATGGACGGCACCCCTTCCCAATCCAGCTCCCACGTCGTGGGATTTGTTCGTAAGTTAAAAAAAACCTATCCCCAGATTCCGGTAGAAACCATGGACGAACGTTTTACTTCGAAAATGGCCACCGCCAGTATTTTGGCCTCCGGCGCGAATCGAAAGCAACGCCGCGATAAGTCGTTGGTGGATGCAGTTTCCGCTACTTTGATATTGCAGTCTTATATGGAAAAAGTGGCGCTCCAAGGAGGCCTTGATAGCGGCACCCCTCTTTAATCCTTAATCCTCTACAGTATGTCGACCATCCAATTTTTCGCCGAAGACATTGACTTTGTTCCCAAGCAAAAAATCAAACTCCGCCAATGGATCAGACAGACCGCTTCCCATGAAGGGTTTCGAATCCGTGAGCTTAATTTTATCTATTGCAGCGACGCTTATCTATGGCAACTCAATCAGGAATACCTCAATCACGATACCTATACCGACATCATTACATTTGATCACAGCGAAGAAACCGACCGCTTAGTGGGCGATATCTTTATCAGCATTGACCGCATTCGGGACAATGCCTTAAAATTTCATACACAAGAAACTGATGAATTGCATCGCGTGATGATCCACGGCGTCTTGCACCTGTGTGGTTATGGAGATGAAACGGCGGACGAAAAGCGAATAATGACCGAGAAAGAAGATCATTACCTCGCTCTTCGCGATTTTTTAAGGCCTTAGAAACGCTCGAATTGAGAGAAGAAGAAATTTCCTTCGATTTCAGCATTTTCATCCGAATCGGATCCATGAATGGCATTTGCATCGATGGATTTCGCGTATTTGTTTCGAATGGTTCCTTCTTCTGCTTTGCTGGGGTCAGTAGCACCGATCAATTTCCGGAAATCTTCCACCGCATGGTCTTTCTCCAAGATCGCCGCGACGATGGGCCCTGACGTCATGAACTCTACCAATTCACCATAGAATGGACGCTCCTGATGGACTGCATAAAACGCACCGGCTGTATCCTTGTTTAATTGGATGTATTTCATAGCGACGATTTTAAAACCGCCTGCGATAATGTCGTTTAAAATTGCTCCGATGTGGCCATTACTTACCGCATCAGGCTTGATCATTGTAAAAGTTCTATTTGTAGCCATTACGTCAAAATTTTTTGCAAAAGTAGGTTTTTTCCCCGTAAATCGGAAAGAAGACGAATAATTATATAACTTTGTAAGGATATGGGACTAAATCTGCAAACCACCATTGATCAAGACTCCGGTTTTTGTTTTGGCGTCGTATATGCCATTGATATGGCCGAGGAAATCTTAGAAGAGGACGGCTACCTGTACTGTTTAGGGGATATTGTTCATAATGACGAAGAGGTCGCTCGCCTGAGGGATAAGGGTTTGCGCATTATTGACCATCAGCAATTTTCTGAACTTCGAAACGAGAAAGTGTTGATTCGTGCACATGGTGAAGCGCCTGAAACCTATAAGACCGCCTTGGAAAATAACATTACCTTGATCGATGCTTCTTGCCCGGTGGTGCTCAAACTTCAAAACCGCATTAAAACTTCCTATGACAATGATGAAAACATCGTGATTTATGGGAAGCACGGGCATGCGGAGGTTATTGGTTTGCAGGGTCAAACCAATAATGAAGCGCTGGTTTTCCAAGATTTAGATGAATTAAATCGCCTGAATTTGCCCAAGGAGATTACGCTCTACAGTCAAACCACTAAAAGCACGGACACCTTCTATCAAATCCGTGATGAGCTGATGAATAAGGGCTACGAGGTGAAAGCAAACGACACGATTTGTCGCCAAGTATCCAATCGTTACGACGATTTGGGTAAATTCGTGGTTCAATTCGATAAAGTAGTCTTTGTGGCGGGCAAGAAATC
>DASRQK010000225.1:0-8214 GCA_035645875.1 Sphingobacteriaceae bacterium
AATCGATTTCTATTTAACAAAGGCTATTTGAACGCGCAAGTTCAGGACAGCATCTCTTTCAAAGGTCGAAAAGCAGCTGTACACTTTCAGGTAGACACCGGCCGTCCTTATACCATAGACCGTATACTTTTGGACATTGCGGACCCCTCCGTAGCCACGCTTTACCTGCAAAACAAGCAGAAATTTTCCAGTCTTCGGCCGGGCATCCAATTGGATATTGATTCCATTGCCGCAGAAAGAGAAGAATTCTTTACGTTTATGAGGAGTCAGGGCTATTATGATTTCACGCGCCAACATATGCATGTAGATATAGACACTACGATTGGCCAATATCGAGTGGACCTACAGGTGAATATTGATCAAGACGTCGGCCGAAAGCAACACATCAAATACCAGATTGACAGCAGCTTTATTCAAATCAAACATCAGGATCCAAGGCGTAATCTCACAGAACCGCGAATTTCAGTCCAGCCTGGAGGCATGGTTTTTCAAGACTATACTGGAAGTTTTCGTCCGCGGGCACTGGCACGACATGTTTTTCATCAACAGGACGATTTCTATAACCTGAGTTTGGAAAACCTGACTTACGATCGATTATACGAATTAAACAGTTTCCGCAGCGTTAAGATTGATTATACCAAAACGGACAGCAATAAGCTGCAAGTCCATTATGAATTGATCCCCAGAGCCCTGATGTCCAACCAAATCGAGGGGGAATACACTTTTAGCGGAGGAATGAGCGGTTTTAATCTGGCTAACACATTTTCGCATAGGAATCTCTTCGGAGGCTCTGAACAATTGGACATTAAACTCAGCTACGGACTGCTATTCGACGCACGCATGGATGGTGGTTTGTTAGACCGTGTGTTTAATAATGACTTTCAAATCGGGGTCAATGTGACGGTTCCCCGCTTACTCACCCCTTTTGGCCTTTGGGGTATGGGCCAATACGGATTACCGCGCACGACTTTTTCCTCCACCTTGCAGATTTTCGACCAATTGCTCACCTACCATAATCGTTATGCGGTGAACACCATGACTTACCACTGGTGGAGCAGTCGCTTTCAACAACATCAATTCTCACCTGTCGTATTGGAATATCGCCTGGGACGATTAAACAGCTCTTTTGCGCAAGAACTCATCGATCAAGGGTATTTATTGTACGTGCGTAGTAATAATAGAGCTTATTTTGGGTTAGGTTCGCAGTATGTGTACACCTACAATGCACCGAGATTGAACCGATTGGAGGACTTTTTCTACATGCGTTCCGCGCTGGATTTTAGTGGCAATCTCCTCCATTTAGCCAGTCAATTGTTCCCATTCAGGGAGAATAGCGACGGGGAAAAGGAATTGTTCGGTGCACCCTATTTACAATACGCAAAACTGGAAGGTGATTTTAGATTCTATAAGCATTTTGGTCGTAACCGACAACTTATCTTCCGCTTCAATCCGGGAATCGCCATCCCATACGGCAATAACTCCAGCATGCTGATCTTTGAGAAGAGTTTTTATGGCGGTGGGATGAATGGAATGCGCGCCTGGCAAGCACGCACATTGGGGCCAGGGAATTACAACAGAAAGGACTTGGACCCTGCGCTCAGGATGAACCTCCGAAACTTGGATCAACTCGGTGAAATTAAACTGGAAACAAACCTGGAGTACCGTTTTAGAATCCTCAATAATCTTTGGGGTGCGAAGGTAAACGGAGCGGCATTTACCGATATGGGTAATATTTGGCAACTCAAGGACCAACAGCTGACTCCCGGAGGAAGCTTCCAGGCGGATAAATTTCTGGGACAAATCGCCATAGGGGCCGGCGCTGGCCTACGCTTCGACTTGGAATACTTCGTGCTGAGGTTGGATGTGGGCGCCAAAGTTAAAGATCCCCAGTTTGAGGCAGGGGATCAATGGGTCATCCGTAAGTGGTTTAACGGAAAAACATTTAAAGAAAACTATGCGGTGACCAACGCACCGGATCGGTATCGTTTTGTCCAATATAACTTCGGTATCGGTATGCCGTTTTAGTTTTTCGCAATTTTTACCTATTTTTAGCGCTAATTCGGGTGGAAGACCGGATATTTTTACCAATTTAAACAAAAATACTATGATGATGAATTCACGTTCAATGACCAAAATTTTCCTGAGTCTCGCCTGGCTTTTAGCCTTGCCCGGTTTGCTTTTCGCCCAAAACGCTACTCAAAAGTTAGAGTCGGACATTCAAGCCCTGATGGAGGAATATCACGCGGTCGGTTTATCGGTGGCTGTAGTAAAAGATGGAGAATTATTCTATAAAAAAGCTTTTGGTTTGCAAGACTTGGAAACGGGAGCCCCTTTAAAAGAAAATCATGTGTTCCGGATCGCATCCATCTCTAAATCCTTTACCAGTACGGCCATCATGCAATTGGTGGAAGCCGGCATACTTGACTTAGACGCGGACTTTGGGGATATGGTCGGATTTCCAATACGTAATCCGAATTTCCCGGATGAAGTGATCACCCTTCGCATGGTGCTTTCGCATACATCCAGCATCAATGACTCAGAAGGGTACTTCGTTTTGGACGCCATTGACCCGTCGAAAAATCCAGATTGGGCCAACGCTTATAACGATTACGCTCCGGGAACAAAATACCAGTATTGCAATCTGAATTTTAATATGGCTGGGGCCGTGTTAGAACGTTATACTAACACGAGATTTGATGAATTGATTCCAGAAAAGATCCTCCACCCGCTGGGCTTATATGGAGGTTATAATGTGAACAACTTAGACCCGTCACTATTTGCTTCGATTTACGAATATAACGCGGAAACCAATACGCACCGGGTACAGCCCAATGCCTACCACCCTCGTCGAGAGGAATTAAAGGAATACACATTGGGTTATTCGGCACCGATTTTCTCACCGACTGGAGGAATGAAAATCTCTGTGCCGGATCTGGCTGAATACATGGCCATGCACATGAACTATGGTACACATAAAGGGGTTCAAATTATCAGCGAGGCGAGTGCGAGAGAAATGCAAAAGCCGGCGATAGCGGATAGTAAATATGGGCTGGCCTTGACCAACACCTCCAATTATATTCCTGGAGAGGAGCTTGTTGGTCATACGGGTTCGGCTTACGGCCTATTTAGTCAAATGTTTTTCCATCCCGAGAAAAAGTTTGGAATTGTGGTCATCACCAATGGTTGTCAGAGAAGCTACGATGACGGATACATTGCACTTCTGAAAAAGTCTGCGAACTTATTGTATGATGAATTAATTCGATAGTCTGAGGGGCTTCGTCAGATCGGATTTCGCTGAGGCGGATCCGAGATGACGAAGACCCATAAAAAGCATCGGCCTCAGGGCGGGGAGCCCCAAGACCGAATAATCAACCTAAACCTAAATCTTAATTATCTTATTTACTTCACGCGTTCGATGTAATTACCGGTGCGTGTATCGACTTTCACTTTATCGCCCTGATTAACAAATAAGGGCACTCTGATTTCCACTCCTGTGGAAACGGTGGCGCTTTTCAGTGCATTAGTAGAAGTGTCGCCTTTAACTGCAGGCTCCGTGTAAGTCACTTCTAAGTCCACTGTGGTCGGTGCCTGAGCCATGATCGGCTCATCACTTTCCATGGCGACAATCACCTGCATACCTTCCACCAAGAATCGTGCCGAATCACCAAACAGATGTTTAGGAACATTGAATTGATCGTACGTTTTATTATCCATCACGACGAAAAAGTCTCCCTCATCGTACAAATATTGATAATCATTCGTTTCAACGCGTGCGATCTCCACTTCTTCGTCTGTCCGGAAGCGATATTCCACCAATTTTCCCGTGCGAACATTCCGCATTTTGGCTTGATAAAATGCCCGTAGATTACCTGGAGTGCGGTGGATGAATTCTTCAACACTCACTAACTCTCCATTAAACCTTAAGATATTTCCTGTTTTTACTTCAGATGCCTTTGCCATGGTTTATAATGCTATTAATATTAAACAATTCCCAAAGTTAAGAATTTCTCGCATGTTTTATATTCTTCGGGTTGGTTGGAGAACACGAGGAGTAGCCTATGCGCATTTATCGTTTTTTCCAAGAGCTCGTGATACCACTGTATAGCCCTCACATCCAAATTAGAAGTCGGCTCATCGAGTAATACTAATGCCGTATCAGCACAGCAGGCCAAGGCCAATTTCACCCGCTGCTTCATTCCCGAAGAGAAAAAACGCAGGGGCTTGTCCAGGGACTTCTCCAGACCGATCAATTCCACCATACGATCCTCATCGAAACCGTCCAAATACGACTTATTACTAAAATGAAAACGAATGACCTCCCGCAAAGTAAATTCCTCGATTAATTCCAAATAAGGAGCTGCCAAACTCAATTGTCGATACAAGTGCTCGACCGGAAGTGTTTTTCCCGCTAAAAAATAGTGAATTTGTCCTTCCGAGGGCGTTAGACTCCCTGAAATAAGCTTCAACAAGGTCGATTTGCCTGATCCATTAGGACCTAAAACGGCATGGCGGGTGCCCGAAACAAATTCAAATTCAAGATCGCGAAATATCCATTCGCGGTTAAATCTCCTGCCGATTTTTTCAAGCCGCACCTCCAACATCTGAAAAGGGATTAGCTCAGTGGACGCACTTGGCCAAAGCCTTTCATCACGCCGCGATTCGAGTTACGGATAAAATCCAAAATTTCATCCCTGATTTCTGTGGGCTTATATTCCGCCTCAATAATGTCCAATGCTTTTGCTAAGTTCGAATTCTTAACAAACATGATCCGATAAATATCTTGAATCTCATTGATTTGGTTCGGCGAAAATCCGCGACGTCTCAAACCGACCGAATTTACACCTGCATAGGATAACGGTTCACGGGCCGCTTTTACGAATGGTGGCACATCTTTACGCACCAGAGACCCCCCAGCGATGAAGGCATGAGAACCGATGTGACAAAATTGATGCACAGCGACCATTCCTGCCAGCACAACATAATCTCCTACAGTGATGTGGCCTCCCAATGTGCTATTATTTGAAAAAACACAGTGATCCCCAACAAAGCAGTCATGAGCAATATGGCTATATGCTTGGATCAAACAATGGCTGCCGATGACTGTTTTCCACTTGTCTTTCGTTCCCCGATTGACCGTTACACATTCCCGAATCGTCGTGTAATCACCGATTTCCGCCGTAGTCACCTCTCCCTCAAACTTAAGGTCCTGAGGATCACCCGAAATCACCGCACCCGGAAATATTCTACAATGCTTTCCAATGCGTGCACCATCCATAATGGTCACATTAGAACCAATCCAAGTTCCTTCTCCGATGACGACATCCTTGTGAATCGTCGAAAATGGATCAATCACCACATTGTCCCCTATTTTGGCTTCCGGATGAATATATGCTAATGGTTGAGTCATGGGTGATAAAATTATTTTACTTTGACAATTTGAGCCATCAGGTCGGCTTCTACTACGACTTTTTCTCCAACCATGCCCACCCCTTTCATTTGGGCGATACCTCGGCGGATCGGCTCAGTCAAGTGACATTGATAAATTATGGTGTCACCAGGAACCACTTGCGCTCGGAAGCGTGCATTATCGATCTTTAAAAAGAGTGTGATATAGTTTTCTGGGTCTGATACCGTATTCAGCACGAGAATTCCTCCCGTTTGAGCCATGCCTTCAATACTCAAAACACCTGGGAAAATCGGCTGTCCGGGAAAATGCCCCATAAACAGATCCTCGTTCATCGTAACGTTCTTTAAACCCACGACATGCGTCTTAGAAAGTTCTAAAATTTTATCGATGAGCAAGAAAGGTTGCCGATGTGGCAATACATTCATGATCTGAACCGTATCATATACTGGAGTCATGTTCGGATCGTAGACTTTCGTATACTTAGATTCCTTAGCCTTCTTGATTTGCTTCTTGATTTTTTTCGCGAAAGCCACATTCGCCGCATGGCCTGGCCGGGCCGCCATAATATGTCCTTTCAACGGCTGCCCCACTAAAGCAAGGTCACCGATCATATCCAATAACTTATGACGGGCCGGCTCATTTTGGTGCCTTAATTCTATATTATCTAAAATGCCCTCCTTGGCCACATCAATATCATCTCTATTGAACAATTTGGCAATTTCTCTCAATTCTTCCTTTTGAACCTCGCGGTCCACCACCACGATCGCATTGTTAAGATCTCCCCCCTTGATCAAGTTGTTCTCCACTAACATTTCCAGTTCGTGTAGAAAACAAAAAGTCCGTGATGAGGCGATATGCTCAGCGAAGTCACCTATATTACTGATCGAAGCATGCTGACTACCCAACACAGGCGAATTGAAGTCAATCATACAGGTAAACCGGTAGCCATCTAAAGGCATCGCGACCATATCCACTTTGCGATCCGGCTCAGAATGATGAATATTATGAGGAATCTCAAAGAAATCGCGATCTGCATCTTGTTCCTCGTAGCCTAATTCCCTCAGCATTTTTACAAAAGGATAAGAACTTCCATCCATAATCGGGACTTCAGGCCCATCCAAATCGATCAACACATTATCAATTTGTAAGCCCACCAATGCTGCAAGTAGGTGCTCAATCGTACTCACGCTCGCGCCATTTTGCGAAATCGTCGTTCCCCGGGATGTGTCCGTTACATTATCCGCATCCGCTAATACAATCGGTTGGTCAGCCAAATCCACACGGCGAAAACGATACCAATGATTTTCTGGCGCTGGATGTAACGTCATGGTGACCTGTTGACCCGTATGCAGACCTACACCCGCTATGGTTAGGGGTGCTTTAATAGTTCTTTGTTTTGTATTCATGGTTATTATTCGATCGTTTCTTTAGCGAGCAATAGTTTTTCTAACTCTTCAACTCTTCGCTCCAATTCCGGAAGTCGCAAATATACTACTTGAGAACGTAATTGTGAATTATAGATGGAGGCAGGTGTACCGCCCCATTTCTTTCCTTGTTCCTTGATCGAACGATTCACCCCGGATTGGGCCTGAATCTGGCTCCCATCCGCGATCGTAATATGCCCCACAGCACCGACCTGCCCGCCAATTATTACATTCTTACCGACCTTGGTGGATCCGGAAATTCCACTCTGAGCGGCGATAACCGTATCTTCACCAACCTCAGCATTGTGCGCGATTTGTATCAAATTATCCAGTTTCACCCCTTTTTTAATCACGGTGGACCCCATAGTGGCACGGTCTATCACGGTATTCGCTCCGATTTCCACCTGATCTTCTATGATGACATTTCCGATCTGGCTGACTTTTACATAAGAACCATCCGTCTGTCTGGCAAAGCCGAAACCATCGCTGCCGATTACCGCGCCGGCATGAACAATGACCTGGTCCCCGATCAAACAATCGTAATATACGACGGCACCCGGAAACAATGTCGTCTCGCGACCTATTTTCACGCGATCTCCTATGTAAACGTGTGGATAGATTTTACTCCCTTCACCGATCTCTGCCCCATCACCAATGTAGGCAAAAGAACCTATATAAACTTGTTCTCCGATCTTCGCATTCGGATGAATATAACTGTATTCCTCAACTCCTTTTTTAGCCAGGCGCATCCCATTATACACATCCAACAACTTTGAAAAAGACGAATAGGGGTCGCTCACTCGTATCAATGTACAAGAAACCGGCTTATCCAATTTTAGCTTCTCATCAATGATGACAATAGATGCTCCTGTGGTATAAATGAAGGAATGATACTTGGGATTTGCCAAAAATGACAGCGTACCCTCACCGGCCTCTTCTATTTTGGCCAATGTAGAGACCAGAATCGAGCCATCTCCTTCCACCACACCGCTGATCATCTCCGCTATTTGATTTGCTGAAAACTGCATGCAAATTTTGATAAAAAATAAAAAATCAACCTTTATTCAGCAGCTCTTTCGGAAAAGTAACTGCATATTTTTTCACTTTCTTAGAAAGCGCCTCAATATTTGAAAGATCCGAGGCTTTTGATATATTTAAAACCTTCCCGTCTTTCATTAAAATCCGTATCGGATCATGACTTGGTTTATAAGCACTGTTCTCAATTTCCTGAGACCACACTAAATAATCAGCCACTTCAGGCTTCACTCCCAAATACTCCTGCGCCCGCTCCTGGAGCTTTCTCACTTTACCTTCACCTGGGAAAACATCATATAATTCTGTATGATACAGGTTTCTACTCATCAGGCGCACACATAGATCGCG
>DASRQK010000226.1:0-3265 GCA_035645875.1 Sphingobacteriaceae bacterium
CCCCGGATTGTTTTCAGGCGGGAATACCAATCGAAATTTTGAACGTGTTTTCACTTTTAAACATACCAATGACTGGATTCTGCAAGGCATCGATCGGGATTTTTCAGCTGGAAAAGTTCAGGAGCGAATCGAACATGCCCAAGGTATCGTAATTAATGCGGAGGATGCCATCCGTTTATTGAGTCATTATGTAACCGATCGAAACGAAGACGGATTGTATAATCCTTATCGCCTGCCTTTTCATGAATTGTCCGATATTCAGAGAAAATTTACCAATGTAGGCTGGGCCGGCTCCGATCACTCGGCAGATCACGTGGAAGTGGCTGCATTCGGTCCGGGAAAGGAACTATTAAAGGCTTTCGTGCGGAATACCGACATGCATAACCTGATGTTGGAAGCCGCTGCGGTACCGTCCCGTTACCGTTAAGGTTTTTCTTTCCGACTCAGTAAAAAAACGGTAGAGATAATACAGATTGCGCCTATCCAATCCATGGTCCCAAAAGGTACTTGGAGCCAGAGAACAGCCATGATAGTCGCTGAAAGAGGTTCTGCGGAGGCCAATAAGCTTGTCTTTTGGCCTCCAATCAGACGAACTGCGTTTAAATAAGCCAGAAAGGCGATCGCTGTTCCCAGCAGGACGATAAATACGGTGGCCAGATAGGTGCCAGAGTCCCAAATCCCCGATACTTCCCAAGGTGCCCTAAAAAAAGCGCTTAGCACGCCACCCATGAGCATACCCCATCCTAAGACGGGGACAGCTCCATATTTTCGTAATAGAGGGATGGGCTGCAGCGTATAAATGGCTAATGACACCGCAGCCGCCAAGCCAAAAAACAAGGCTGTTTTACTAATTGCCAATTGCTCCATCCGCCCATGCGTCACCAGTAGAAAGGTGCCAATCACAGCCAATATCACCGCTAAGATTTCGAGGGGACGCGGCATGCGTTTGTTTTTAAAAGCCAGATATACCACGATCATCACCGGGCCTACATATTGCAAAATGGTAGCCGTAGCCGCATTGGAATGGCTGATCGCTTCGAAATAGGTGTATTGGACCGCAGTAATTCCGGTGATGCTGAACAAAATCAATTGTCCCACATCTTTTTTATTGGTCCAGATACTTTTCAGGTCGGTTCGTGGGGAAAAGGCTCCATAAAGCAGCAGCAAAACGCCTGAACCCAACAAGCGTATGGTGAGCATCCATTTCACATCGATGGCGCGCTCCTGAAATAAAAATTGGCCGAACGTGCCTGCGACTCCCCATAGGGTGGCCGCCAGCAATGCCAGAAGGATCCCTACTCGATTATTGACCGCCATGTTAGATTTTTCGGCGCGCTTTTTCCTTTAGGATCAGGCTCAATTCCCGCCCGGTTTGGCCCGCAACCGAAGTGTTTTCTTGGGCACGACGAAACAGGTAAGGCATCACCAATTTTACCGGACCATAAGGCATGTATTTAGCTGAATTAAAGCCATGCGCAGCCAAATTAAAAGTGAGGTGATCACTCATGGCTAATAATTGAGCAAAATAGACGTGGGAGTGGTTCCGCGGAATGCCACGCTTTTCCATTTCCTCCGCTAACAATCTACTGCTTTCCTCATTATGCGTACCCGCCATAAAGCTGACGCGATCTAAGCGATCCAGGCAGAAAAGCAGGGCCGCATTATAGTCTGTATTGGTGGCGTTCATGTCGGGCTGTATCGGCGAAGGATACCCGTTTTTCTCCGCTCTTTCCCGTTCAATCTCCATATATGCGCCTCGTACCAGTTTGGCCCCCAGGTAAAAACCATCCGTTTCGGCCAGATGATAATCGGCTTTCAACGAAGCTAATTTATCATGCCGGTACAGCTGATAGGTATTGAAAACGATGGCCTTCTCTTTGTTATACGTACGCATCAAATCGCGCACTAAATCATCAATACTGTCTTGAATCCAAGAGTGCTCCGCATCGACCAGTACCGGGATGCCATACTCGTGACAGGCCTTGCAAATCCCGTCAAAACGTGCCTTAACATGTTCCCATTCGATTTCTTCCGCTGGGGTCAATGCCACTCCCGCGTCTAACTTTTCATACAGTTCGAATCGCCCCACGCCAGTCGGCTTAAATACCGCAAATGGCATTTCTTTCGGATGTTTCAGGGCATACTGAATCGTTTTGAGTACTTCCTGGTAGGTTCGATCAAAGTCGGCCTCCGAATCCTCGCCTTCGGCAGAATAATCTAAAATGGTTCCCACCTGTTGCTTCGCCAGGCTGGCGATCGTAGGCTTACATCCATCGATGCTTTCTCCTCCACAAAAATGATTAAATATGGTTTTTTTAATCAATCCTTTCACCGGCAGTCCCGCTTTCAGTGCGAAATTCGTGATCGGGGGACCGACTTTGACCAAAAAATTACTCGCGATGATTTTAAATAACCAATAGGCACGATTTAATTCCGCGTCAGTTTTGCTCTTAAAGGCGATCTCCGTATTATTAAAGTCCAGCTCCCCAATGGGGGGTAGAACCTCATTATCTGATGGTTGTTTCTTTATCATGGGTGTTTTATTCGTGCTTACAAACTTAATAAAAGCCTGTTGGTAAAAAAAATAATAAAGAGTACATTTGTGACTGTAGAATCGAACTGATTATGGCCGAGCAAACGTTTAAAATCGAGGGTGAATTTATTCATTTGATCCAATTGCTAAAAGCATTGAATTGGGTCCAAACCGGTGGTCACGCCCAATTAGTCGTGATGGAAGGGGAGGTTCGGTATAACGGCCAGGTGGATTACCGAAAGCGACTGAAAGTGAGGCCGGGAGATGTCGTCGAGTATGATGGTAAATCCGTAAGAATCCACTGATCATCTACATCCATTTCTAAATTTCTTTTGTATGAAACCCATTGAAAGTCTTGGTTATTCCATATTTTTCGATCAACACTTAACGGCCCTGCAGCGCTTCCTAAAGGAACGAGATTATTCCAAGGTATTCATCCTGGTGGATCGTAATACCGGGGAGTATTGTCTGCCGATCCTACAGCAGCAACTCGCCGATTTAACCGATTACGACATCATTGAGGTGGACCCCGGTGAGGAAAATAAGAACATTGATTTCTGTATAGGGATTTGGAAAATGATGATCGATTTCGGCGCTGATCGGAAAAGTCTATTGATTAATCTGGGAGGCGGCGTGGTGACGGATATGGGAGGCTTTACCGCTTCCACCTTTAAACGTGGTTTTGATTTTGTTCATATTCCGACGACCTTGCTCTCCCAGGTGGATGCCTCC
>DASRQK010000227.1:0-2825 GCA_035645875.1 Sphingobacteriaceae bacterium
TGAATGCCGTCTTTCTACAGGTTAGGCCCGCAGCAGATGCGTTTTATGCGAAAAGCATCGAACCTTGGAGCCGCTTTTTGACCGGTGCTCAGGGTAAATCACCTGATCCCTATTATGATCCGCTGGAATTCGCGATCGAAGAAGCACATAAGCGAGGTATGGAATTGCATCCCTGGTTCAATCCCTATCGTGCTACATTCGATTTGGTTCAATCCCATGTGAATGCCGATCACATCACCCGAAGAAAGCCGGAATGGTTCTTTACATACGGAGGTAAAAAATGGTTTGATCCGGGGATACCTGAAGTCCGGGAGTACATCGTGAATGTCATTATGCAGGTGGTTCGAGAGTACGATATAGACGGTGTGCATTTTGACGATTATTTCTATCCGTATCCAGATGGCAGGAACAAGATTTCGGATGCGGTGACATTCAGAAAATATGGACAAGCGTTTTCTTCCATGGATGATTGGCGGCGGAACAATGTCAATCTATTGATCCAAAGCCTTTCCGATAGTATACGAGCGACAAAAAAACATGTGCGTTTTGGTATCAGTCCTTTTGGCATTTGGGACAATAAAGCGCATCATCCCAAGGGATCTGAAACGAATGGTTTGAGTGGGTATCGCGAGCTTTATGCGGATGCGCTCCATTGGACCAGGGAAGGCTGGGTGGATTATGTGATTCCGCAGATCTACTTTCCTTTCTATTACAAAGCGGCGCCTTATGAAAAATTAGTTGATTGGTGGAGTGCCAATACTCACGGTCGACATTTGTATATAGGCCACGCTTCCTACCGAGCGGCTAACAATACGGCGGGTTGGAGAGACCGCAGTCAGATTCCTGATCAAGTCCGTTACCTACGAAATAATCCGCAGAGTTTAGGAAGTGTGTTTTACAGTTCTAAGTCCATCGCCGGGAATCTGGCCGGCCTGCGGGATTCACTTCAGTACGACCTGTATAGGTATAGATCATTGCCGCCGGAGATGCATTGGTTGGACAGTATTCCGCCCCTTTCTCCCCGAAATATTAAAGCTGAATTGACCCAAAACGGGGAAGCGATGTTACTGCAATGGCAAAAACCAGCACCGGCAGTGGATGGTGAAACTGCCTTTGGCTATGTGATCTACCGGTTTAACCTGCGGGAGGGAATTGATTTGGATGATCCTAAGCATATTATTCATATCAGCTACTCGGGGGAACAATTGAGCTACACGGACCATCAAATCGATCCGGAAGGTGAGTATGTGTATGTGGTGACGGCATTGGACCGCATCAAAAATGAAAGTCTGCCCTCGGATTATTTAGCGGTGTCTGTTAGGCTTTTGGGTGATGAGCTTCGATTAGGTAATTAAATCATGGCTTGAAATTTGTGAGGGGAAATTAAAGTACATCTGCAACTATGAAAAAACAACTTCTATTCATCGCATGTTTGGTCGGTTTTACCTATAGCGCCCATGCCCAGTCTTCGATGTTTCAAATGGGAATTAAAGGTGCGTTTAATTATTCGAACCTGAAGTCGGAAGATGATCGTTGGCTGTCTTCCGATAACAAGACAGGCTACCAGATCGGAATTTGGACTCGCATTGGCAATGTCGTGCATGTGCAGCCAGAATTGTATTTAACGGGTAGAAGTTCAGAAGCCCAATTTGAGTTTAATGACCAGGATATCAGAGCGGATGTGTCATTTACATCCTTGGAATTACCGGTGCTTTTGGGCTCACGTGTGGGCATAGGGAATGTGGGGCTTCGTTTTCAGGCTGGACCCATGGTGTCATTTGTAGTGGACAAAAGTGTAGGCGACGCACTCGGTCAGATTATCGATGTAGACAGTTATAAGGATAATTCTTTTTCATTAATCGGAGGTGTAGGTCTTGATTTGGGTAAATTCAGAGCGGATCTGCGCTATGAGCATGCCATGAGCAGTTTGGTGAAAGATCAAATTCCTGAACAAACCTATAGCGCTTGGAGTGTAGGCGTGGGCTTGAGGTTGTTTTAGAATAATTCTAAATTGTTTATTCTTTCTGTTTGCTTTCGTCTATATTAAACATTTTGGTAGATTTGCTTACCAAATTTATAAGTAATCAAATATAGATAATGAGCAAAGGTAAGCATGTGTTAACTTCCTCGATTGGGAAGAAACTAATCATGAGTTTGACGGGGTTATTCCTATGCATGTTTTTGATCGTGCATTTGGTGGGAAACCTCCAGTTGTTTTACGATGACAGTGGGAAGGCATTCAATGAATACGCCTATACCATGACCCATTTTGCACCCATTAAGATCATTTCGTATTTGCTGTACGCTTCGATCGTAATCCATGCGGTGTATGCCTTGATACTAACCCTAAAAAATCGCAAAGCACGTCCAGTGGCTTACCATTCTTTTAATGGCGCCGCAAATAGTACATGGAGTTCCCGTAACATGGGGATTCTCGGAACCATTTTATTGGTATTCATTGTCACCCATATGAATCATTTTTGGTATAAATTTCATAATGATGGTGTGCCTTATATTGAGTACCGCACAGATTTGATGACGGACGAGACCACTGTGACTGAATTGTCTGCTGCCGAATTCAATGAGTACACGACGTACATTGAGCATGGGGTAGAAGTGACCAAAGCGAGAGATTTGTATAAGCAGGTCGAATTCACCTTCCAAGAATGGTATTGGGTCGCGCTATACGTCATTGCGATGATCGCTATGGGTTTCCACTTGATTCATGGATTTAAAAGTGCGTTCCAGAGTCTTGGATTTTCTCATAAGAAATACGCACCTGCTATTCAATTTTTAGGCGTATGGATCTTTGGAGTATTGATCCC